>JAEUTR010000571.1 GCA_016787365.1 Bacteroidia bacterium | reverse complement strand
AATAAAAATGTTATTAAGAATATTATTATTTATAATTCATTAGGACAAGAAATAATGTCATTTAAAAATATTTTTTCAAATGACACTCAAATTAATATCGAATCTTCAGAGGCTGCTTCCTTATATTTCATGAAAATAATTTACGAAAATGAAACAAACGAAGTAAGAAAAATCAAACGATAATTTCAAAAATTATTTTGTATGAAAAAAGTAGTTAAATATTATTTTTTTGTTTCATTTTTTTCTGGCTCATCATCATCTTTATATTTATCATAATCTAACTGATTACCCCAAAAATTCATCTGTTGTTTAATCCATACTTTTCGCTTACTCACATAATCAGAGGCCGGATTAGCTTTTAAACGTAACGGATTTGGAAGTATGGCTGCAATTGCAGCGGCATCATCCTTGGATAATTTTTTAGCCGATTTATGAAACCAGTATTGAGACGCTGCCTCTGCACCATAAATGCCATTTCCCATTTCAATGCTATTTAAATATACTTCCATAATACGTTCTTTACTCCAAAATGTTTCTATCAATAATGTAAACCATACCTCTAGCCCTTTTCTTATATAACTTCTACCCTGCCATAAAAAAACATTTTTAGCAGTTTGTTGTGTAATTGTGCTGGCTCCTCTTATGCGCTTTCCTTGCTCGTTTTCTTTCATCGCTTTTTTAATTGCTCCCAAATCAAACCCATAGTGTTTTAAATAATTCTGATCTTCGCTACAAACCACCGCCAATTGTAGTTTTGGTGAAATTTCTTCTAAAGGAACCCAATCATGTTTCATGGTTATACCTTTTCCATTACCTAACTGTTCAACATCTCTTATTAGCATCAAAGGTGTAACCGGTATCGGAACCCATCTGTAAATAATAACCGATACGATAGATAAAATAAAAAACGCAACAATGGTTTTCCAGATTATTGTAAAAATTCTTCCAAATATTTTTCTCATAAAACAGTAAAACTATTGTATTATTTAAGTTAAGTTTGTTGGCAGATGAAATTTTAACAACATCCCTTTTTTAATAACATGAGCAAAAAAACAACTTATATACTTTTAATCGTTGCCATTCTTGGGGTTATTGGACTATATTTTTATAATAAATACAGAGTTGCACCGCCTATTGAAATTACTAAATTACAATTAGTTGATCAGGATACTAACCGCTTTGACATGACATCACTAAGAGGTAAAAAAGTCATTATCAGCTTTTACGCTTCATGGTGCCCTAATTGTATTGAAGAGTTGAAAATACTCAATAGCATTAAAGAGACCAAACTATCTGATGTAGAGATACTTGCTATTACAGATGAAAGCATTAAAAAATTAGTTGCGTTTAAAACAAAAACACAATATCCATTTACGTTTTTAACACTTACCACTACCTTTTCCGAAATTGGTATACATTCAATTCCTACTACTTATTTATTGAACAAAAAAGGAGAAATTGTTTATAATAAAGTAGGTTACATTAACTGGGATGATGAATCAAATCTGGCACATTTAAAAGCCATCATGGAATAGAACAATTCTTTTGTTCTGTAATTAATTATTCAATATATTTAAAATCTATTTATATTCTTATTTATGACAAAAATTAAATTTGGTACCGACGGCTGGAGAGCCATTATAGCACAAGAATTTACAGTTGATAATGTTGCAAGAGTTACAGAAGCAACAGCTATTTGGATAAAAAATAATTTCAAAAATCCTAGTGTGGTGGTTGGTCACGATTGCCGTTTTGCAGGCGAATTATTTGCAGAAGCAACTTCAAAAGTATTTATAGCTCATGGAGTAAAAGTTTTTTTAGCAAAAGATTATGTATCAACACCCATGATATCCTTAGGGGCATTAAAATTAAATACATCATTAGGAATTATAATTACGGCAAGTCATAATCCACCATCTTATAATGGGTACAAATTAAAAGGTAATTATGGCGGGCCTTTGGTTCCGGAAAAAATCCAGGAAATTGAAGATATGATTCCTGAAAAAGCAAATCCAAATTTTAATTCGATTGATTTAAAACAGGCTGAAACTCAAGGCTTACTGGAATATACAAATTTAGAAGACATGTATATCAAACATGTAGAAGCTGCTTTTGACATTGATGCTATAAAAAAATCAAATTTAAAATTAGCCTACGATAGTATGTTTGGAGCTGGTAAACGTGTTATGAAACGTTTATTCCCTGAAATTATTCATTTACATGATGATGATAATCCAGGATTTCATGGACAAGCGCCCGAGCCGATTCACAAAAATTTATTAGAATTCAGCGAATTAATAAAAAAAGATGGTAAAATAAATTGTGGCTTATGTACAGATGGAGACGCTGATAGGATTGGATTATATGATAGCAAAGGGAATTTTGTTGATTCCCATCATATTATTTTATTATTAATTAAATATTTAGTAGAAGAGAAAAAATTTGGAGGGAAAATAGTAGCAGCTTTCTCTGTAACTCCCCGTATTCATAAATTAGCTAAACACTATAATCTGCCTATTATTATTACCCAAATTGGATTTAAACACATAGCTAATTATATGATTACAGAAGATGTAATTATGGGAGGTGAAGAAAGCGGTGGAATTGCTATCAAAGGTCATATTCCTGAAAGAGATGGCATTTGGATGGGATTAACCATTTGGGAATACATGGCCAAATCAGGTAAAACACTTGAGCAATTAATTGAAGATTTATATAAATTAACAGGGCCTTTTGTATACGAACGAAACGATTTACATTTAACAGAAGAAGTGAAACAAAGAGTAATTACTAACTGTAAAAATGATGTATACAAATCATTTGGTTCATACAAAGTAGAACGATTGGAAACGATTGACGGATGGAAATACCATTTTGAAAACGAACAATGGATAATGATTAGAGCAAGTGGAACTGAACCCGTGTTACGTTTATATGGAGAAAGTGATACTTTAGAAAATACCCGAAAATTATTAAAAGCTGCTCAGGAAACACTTTTAGGATAATTAATTCTTTTTAGATAAAAAAGACTTATGGGCAATTGAGTTCATAAGTCTTTTTTGTAACCTGTTTTTTACTCATAAAACACAAAAACAAGACTGTTAATTTAACTTAATAATATGCTATTAAATAAAAATTCATTAAGTTTGTAATTCTATCATTAATGTCACTAGAAACCAACATAAAAGCAGCAATAAGAGATGTTCCGGACTTTCCAAAACCAGGGATTATGTTTAAAGACATTACACCTATTTTTGAAAACCAAACTCTTTGCAACGAAATTGTGGATGGTTTTGTTGCTGCCATTTCCAATAAACCAGATGCCATAATTGGTATTGAAAGCAGAGGCTTTTTATTTGGGCTCTTGTTGGCTAATAAATTAAATATCCCTTTTATCTTGGTTAGAAAAGCAGGTAAATTGCCTTATAAAACCATTAGCTACGAATATGCTTTAGAATATGGTACTGCCAAAATAGAAATGCATGCCGACAGCTTAAAAAAAGGCTGGAATGTTTTAATACATGACGATTTACTGGCAACCGGTGGAACAGCTGAAGCCGCTGCGCATTTAGTAAAGCAACAGGGGGCAACTATAAGCGGATTTAGCTTTGTAGTTGGACTGAATTTTTTAAACGGAAAACAAAAAATAAATATACACTCAAATAACATCACATGTCTAGCACAGTATTAGAAAACACAGTTGGGATGAATTTCCAATTAAATGAAAATCAAAACGCCATAGCGGATATGATTCGCAAATTTGGTAAAGAAAACATCTATCCTAAAATGATGGAATGGGACGAAGCTCAAATTTTTCCTGTAGACGTTTTCAAAAAATTAGGAGACTTAGGATTAATGGGAGTATTAGTTCCTGAAGAATATGGTGGATCCGGATTGTCTTACACAGAGTATGTAACAGCTATTATCGAATTAGGTAAAATCTGTGGTTCAATTGCCTTATCTATGGCAGCACATAACTCATTATGTACAGGTCATATCTTAGCTTTTGGTAACGAAGAGCAAAAGAAAAAATACTTACCAAAATTAGCAACTGCAGAATGGATTGGCGCTTGGGGCTTAACAGAAACAGGTACAGGTTCTGATGCCGGTGGAATGGCTACTACAGCCGTTAAAGATGGCGATTACTATGTATTAAATGGTTCAAAAAACTTTATTACCCATGCTATTACAGGTAACGTAGCAGTTGTTATAGCACGTACAGGAGAAAAAGGTGATAGTCACGGAATGAGTGCCTTTATAATTGAAAAAGGAACTCCCGGATTTAAATCAGGCAAAAAAGAAAATAAATTAGGT
>JAEUTR010000566.1 GCA_016787365.1 Bacteroidia bacterium | reverse complement strand
CCGATAGTAGTGCTATTCCTACTACACTGGTTTGTAAAATGGCTAGAAAACAAGTAACAGTTGCATTAAGTGCGGATGCTGGTGACGAAATTTTTGCAGGATATAACCGTTATGATTATCTGATGAAACACGGTAAGTTATTAAATCAAATGCCAATTTCTTTAAGAAAAAATGCAGCATATCTCATGAATGCAATTCCTGCAGATAAGATCCCTGTTTTAAAAAATAAATATAATTTTCATAATAGGTACGAAAAATTGAAAGGATTATTAAAAGACCCATCTCCTAAAAATATGATGCTTAACTTAAGTAGGCAATTTAATGAAAAAGAGATTGGTGATTTATTAAAGGCGAAAAGTGCATTATTAAACACTGCTTATTTGAGCGATGATTTACAAAGTTCTTTTTATACTCCATTATCATATATGATGGCAATTGATTATCAAACCTACTTGCTAGATGATATTTTGCAAAAAGTTGACAGAGCATCAATGACTGCTAGTTTAGAAGGACGAGAACCTTTTTTGGATCATCGCGTGATCGAATGGGCCGCTCAGTTACCAGATAATTATAAATATTATAAGGGCTCAAAAAAATATATTTTAAAAGAAATAGTTCATAAGTATATCCCTAAAGCATTAATGGACAGACCTAAGATGGGATTTGCTATTCCTATTGAAAATTGGCTAATGACTGATTTAAGGAATCAGGTTCATTATTATTTAGATGATAAAAAAATAGAATATCAGGGTATTTTTAATGCTAATTTAATTCGTAAACTTAAAAGTGATTTTTATTCAGGTAAAAAAGAACTTGCTCAAAAATTATGGTATACTTTAATGTTTCAAATGTGGTATGAGAGGTGGATGGAATAAAAAAAATACTTTATTTAAAATTTTACTTTTTTCCCACTTTGTTTTTCGTATAAATATTTTAGCATAAATATTCCGGCAACAAAAAATGGTAATTCGGGAATCCGTAAACGTACCAAAGACCCAAAGTTAGCAACCGTTAGCCCAACTGAAAATGCAAAAAATAAGGAAAATAACATGCAAAATAATAACATAGGGTTTTTTCGTATTAAAGTAAAAAATCCAAAAAATTTCAATTTAAATAATAGAAATAATGTAAGTGTTAATAGGTATGTATTTTCCATAGATGAAATTAACATGACTATATTTTTTACATCCCAAATAGCTGGCCTAAAAATTCCGGAAAAAATAGCCATTGGTGCAACTTTAGTTATACTTTCAAAACTAGCATCAAAATCACCAATATCAAAAGAATTACCATGGTAATATTCTGCTTTCATATCCTGTTGAGTTATTACAGCTTTATCTAAAACCTTGTCAACCTTATATTGACCTAAGTTATCCCCCATTTTATCTAAAACATAATACCCTGTGACTCCTCCAAGACTTAAAATAACAGGGGCAACTAAAAACCTGATAAAGCCATGATTGATTTTTTTTACCAAATTATTGCTTAACCATAAAATAGAGCCCGGTAATAGTGCGAAAAAAATATAAGGTTTAATAGCTAGTATAATGAAGCCCGAAATAAAAAGATATATTCCATAAGAAAAATTCCTTTCTTTTTTTATAAAAAAATGATAAAAGGCATAGGTAAACCATCCAACTGCAGATAAAGTAAAGGAATCTTTCATGAGACCTGAGCCCCAAAATACACAAGATGGAACAAAGAGACATGCAATGGCTAATTCTTTTTTTAAATCAGGAAATTCCTGCAAAAATGTTTGGTATAATTTCCACATGCCTCCATATGTAAAAATGGCGACTAAAATAGAACTTGCGAAATAAGAATGAAAGCCTAACATTACGATAGGGATTAATAGTCTTACTACAAAAAATGCGTGATGATCTCTTGCTGCATATACTGGATAGCCAGTACTCTCGTCAAAATAAAAATAGTGTTCTTTTGCATTTCCTAACCAGCCAATCCAAAAATCTTCTTGATCTTTAAATATCAAATTACCATATGCTGAAGCAGTTTGGTGGTAATTGGTTGTATCGCCTCCACCATAATAAAAAAAGTATACCAAACCAAGGGCTATCGCTCCAAAAACGCGTGTCATTAAACCCATAGTGAAATATTTATATTCAGTTTTTTTTTGAATATTTTTTTTGGTAGTCAAATAACCATATGCAAAAGCTACCAATATATAAAATGGTGGCAAAAGAATATCAAAAACGGTTAGATTATTGTCCATTCAAGCATAAAAATACTATTTTTACTCCAATTTATGGCAACAGATAAAACCTTTCTATTTTTGTCGATTGACGGAATGACTGATCCTCTTGGTCAGTCGCAGGTGTTGCCTTATTTGACAGGTTTATCTAAAAAAGGATATAAGGTTGGTATTGTTAGTTGCGAAAAAACCGAAAACTGGAAGTTACATCATCATGTTATTGACCAAATTGTAAAAGATGCAGGTATTAACTGGGAGTATTGTTTTTATAAAACAGGGCTTCCATTTGTTTCTCAGATTCAAAATTATTCGGCTTTAAAAAAAATAGCCATTAATCATATTAAATCGATTTCCAATACAAATAATTTGATTTTGCACTGCAGAAGTTATTTGACAGGTTTGATAGGTCTTTATTCAAAAAAGAAATACAATACCGGATTTATTTTTGATATGCGAGGTTTTTGGGCAGATGAAAGAATTGAAGGGGGCATTTGGAAAAAATCAAATCCTATTGGGTTATATTTGTATTCTTATTTCAAGAAAAAAGAAAAGGAAATGATAGTTCAATCGGATGCTATTATTTCATTAACGCATAAAGCAAAATCAATTATTATTGATTGGAATTTTGGAATTGATAACTCTAAAATTACAGTTATTCCGTGTTGTGTTGATTTAAAACATTTTTCGCAAAATAATATACAGACAGAACATTTATTCTCACTGAAACAAAATTACCCTCAGCTAAAAAATAAATTTGTACTGAGTTATGTTGGTTCATTAGGAACTTGGTATATGGCAGATGAAATGTTGGAGTTTTTTAAAATTTTGACAAAGACTACAGATGCCATTTTTTTGATTATTACAAAGGATAGTAAAGAGTTGGTTTACGAAGCTGCTAAAAAACATCAGGTAGATATAAATAAATTAGTGATTGTTTCTTCGTCACGTGCAGAAATGCCTTATTATATTGCTTTATCTGATGCTTCTTTGTTTTTTATAAAACCTTCGTTTTCTAAGTATGCTTCTTCTCCAACAAAAATGGGGGAATTATTATCTATGCAGTTACCTATTATTACTAATGCCGGAGTAGGGGATGTGGATAGTATTATCCTGGAAACACAATGTGGTGTTATAATTTCCAGTTTTAATACAGATGAATATCAAAAAACAGTTTTAAATTTACTGGAAAATATCCATAAGTATAAACAGCAAACACTTTCAACAGCTAATGCTTATTTTTCTCTAAAAGATGGCGTTGAAAAATATGAAACAGTATATAATTTATTTAAATAAACTTTAATTATGTCAAATCATAACACATCAACAATTATTGTTACAGGAGGTGCAGGATATATAGGTTCTCATACAATTATTGAGCTTTTGCAGCAAACCGACTATAACATTGTTTCTATTGATAATTATTCTAATTCAAACACAGATACTTTTGATAGAATTGAAGCTATTACCGGTAAAACAGTTAAAAATTTAAACGTTGATATTTGTAATTTAGAAGCATTAGAATTGGCCGTTAGTAAGGTTAAAAATCCAATAGGTATTATTCATTTTGCGGCTTTTAAATCTGTTCCTCAATCAGTAAAGGACCCATTATTGTATTATCATAATAATTTAGGTTCATTAGTAA
>JAEUTR010000564.1 GCA_016787365.1 Bacteroidia bacterium | reverse complement strand
CCATCTTCTAAACTGGTGAATGGTTTTTTGTATCCCTGAGCAATTAATTTGCTCATATTTGCTTCGGTAAAGTATTGATATTTGTCTCTGATATCTATAGGCGTATCAATAAACTCAATGTTTGGTTCTTTGCCTAATGCCTTAAATGTTGCTTTTGCTAAATCTAAAAAAGGACGAGCCTTACCACTACCTAAATTGTAAATCCCACTTTTAATTGGCGTTTCAAACGCAAAATATAACACATCAATTAAATCCTTTACATACACAAAATCTCTCAATTGCCCGCCATCTGTATAGTTTGGGTTATGCGAACGGAATAATTTTACCTGACCTTTTTCATTAATTTGATTAAAGGAATGAAAAATAACCGAAGCCATTCTTCCCTTATGAAATTCGTTTGGTCCATAAACATTAAAAAACTTAAAGCCTGCCCATTTTGGCGGACAAGTTTTTTGCGCAATAGCCCACTTATCAAAATCGTTTTTGCTATCGCCGTATGGATTTAATGGTTTTAACGAATTAATTTTTGTTTCGTCATCATCATAACCAAATTCGCCTAAGCCATATGTAGCAGCAGATGATGCATATACTAACGGAATAAAATGCTTTGTACAAGTATTCCATATAGATTTTGTATAATTCAAATTCAGCTCGTTAAATAATTCTACATTAAATTCGGTAGTATCTGTTCGTGCGCCTATATGAAATACAAAAGTAACTTCTGGGGCATGTTCTTCAAACCAGGATAAAAAATGAGATCTTTCAATTTTATGTATGAAATTTTTAGTATGATAATTTTCAATTTTTCCATTCTGTGAAAAATCATCCACTAAAATTAAATTTTCATGACCTAAGTTATTTAATTTAGTAATTAAACAACTACCAATAAAGCCCGCGGCACCTGTAATGACTATCATTGTATTATTTAATGATGGTTAATTTTTTTGTAATACTCGTATTTTTAAACGAAACCTGAACGCTATAGTTTCCGGAATTCAATCCGCTTATGTTTAATGCATGCATAACGTTTCCGGCATTTACATTTTTAGTTTCAATATATACCAATTCGCCCAATAAATTATATACAGATACTTTTACATACTCATCGTTTTGTAAAGTATAACTTAAATTGCATATTGTTGTTGCCGGATTTGGGAATATATTTAATTGAATTGTTTTTTCTGTTAGTTCTTTTATACCAACTAATGTTTCTGGATTTGAATTTAATTTTACTTCTGCTACATTTAAAATACTACGCTTTTTAGTGTCGACATTATATTCGCTTAATACACCAATTAAATAAATATTGTCGGGATTATATCTAAATACACCTCCTACAGAAGTTGGCAATGTATATGAATAATTTTTTGAATAAGTTTGACCGATGGTTGAACCATTATTTGGAATAATACCGGCTGCGCCATAAGCACCATCTGCTATGTGATTAACGACATATTGATGTTTGTATTTTAGTGAACTTAACACATAATCGCTACCAATTAAATTACCATATTGGTAATAAGGTGAAGAAGGGATGTTGTATAAATTATTATACTGATTCCAGCCATTATCTGTACTGTCTGCTATCGGACCATATACATTATTTTCTTTTACATATAAGTTTAATCGATAATCGCCTTTTACATCGCCAACAAATGTTGTTGAAACAGTAGCATCTATTTGTTGAGTTCCGGAATTGTAGGTGATATTAGTTACTGTTACAGTTGCAGGTACTTTCATTGCTAACCTTTGATTGATATAGGTATTCCAGTTCACTCTTTCAACTGCCATTTTTTCATTTGCAGAATAGTAGTATTGATCAATAGTAGCACTTGGAAATACATCAGCATAATCCGTAATCAATGCATCCCCTTCGGCAGTAGACATATTATCTCCATCATGAATAGATACGGCAATCACATTTGTATTTGTGCTCACTATGGAACTTAAATTGGTGTAACCATCGGGACACCATCCGCACCAAGCACCTGTAAATTGCTCCACTAATACTTTCTTGTCTGGCGAAGACGCTGAAACAGTAATGTTACCATAAACAGTGTCATTTGATGCGATCTGATCGTTTTGTCCATTTATATTACTTGACCATATTTTAATAGAATTATAAACCGGAACAGATGAAGCATATGAAGTAGAAAATGTTAGTTCTTTGCTTTCTAAATAGTTTAATGCCGGCGAAATTATTTTTATTTCAGAAGCACTAACTCCATTTCCCATTTGATAGTTAATAGTTAAATTACTGATTGGGGTATAACCATTATTTTTAAATGTTGCCGTAATTACATTTGGGGAATTGATAGCAGAATATTTATAAACGTTTTGAGAAATTGCCTCGGCATCGTGACTATTGGTAATATTTTCTACTATAATATCATCAATCCATAATTGGTATTTATCGGATGAATTATTTTTAAAAGCAATACGAATATTTTGTCCGACAAATGCGGCTAATGAAATACCTCGTTTTTGCCAAGTATTTTTTTCTGCAACGATGTTGTATATCAAAGAATTAAAATCACTAACGACGGCTGTTGTAGATGTGTTAGTAGTTACGTATACTTCATAACCATCCGGGTTATTTAAATCCGGCGCTATTGCTTCCCAGGTTAACACACTATTTGCAGCAATATTACTAATGGTTGGTGTAATAAGATAGGCACTGGCTGTTCCTATAGGATTTAGCCACGAACTTGATACAGCAACTGTGTCATTAACACCAACAGGTGTATATGCTAACCATGCTTTTTGTTTTTGTCCGTTGGCTCTGAAAGGATAATTACCACTCAATGTATCGGCAATTAAATCACCATTATTAATGGTGGTCATGCCATTTGCAACATCGGTATATAAATATGTTTGAGAGGCGCTGTTAGTTGCAGTTGTTAAGCTTAATGAATTAAATCGTTCGGTATAGAGTATTTGAGAAAACGAATAGGTTGTTCCCAGAGATAAAGACAATAA
>JAEUTR010000537.1 GCA_016787365.1 Bacteroidia bacterium | reverse complement strand
TTCTTCCGGTCCTTCGCCCATATCTAACTTTCCTTTTGGCAAATCCCAATGTTTTAATCTGAAAATAAATAAGTATGTATGATCTTTTTCAATTAAACCTCCAGCTGCATAAATGTATTTAAATGCTTTTCTGAATTTTTCGAGACCGTTTTCTAAGTTTATCGTTTCAAAAATGAGTACTGAAATGTTAGCATCCTGAGCAAATTTTTCAAACTCTTCTAAAATTTCACTTTTTTTTAAAGTATCTAAATCTTTAAATGATTGATTTTCTGTAGTTTGATTTTTTTGCTGAAGAATAATTTTTTTCGACAAATAATATATGGTGATGTTCATAATTTAATGCGTTTAATAGCGTTAATCGTCTTACTTTTACCGTCCTATGACAATGACTCCATTTGATGATGCGGCGCATAAAGTTGCCGAATTTTTATTACAAATCAAAGCAATTAAGCTTCAACCTGAACAGCCGTTTACATGGGCTTCGGGTTGGAAATCTCCTATTTATTGTGATAATCGTAAAACATTATCTTATCCACAAATAAGAACGTTTATCCGCCAGCAATACGTTAATGTAATTAATCAGCAATTTGCCAAACCGGATGTGATTGCAGGTGTTGCTACAGGCGGTATTGCGCAAGGTGCATTAATTGCACAGGACATGGGTTTACCTTTTGTGTATGTGCGCAGCGAAGCAAAAAAACACGGCTTAACAAATATGGTGGAAGGTGTAGTTGAAAAAGACCAAAGTGTAGTGGTGATTGAAGATTTAATTTCGACAGGCGGAAGCAGCATTAAAGCTATTGAAGCTTTACGTGCACAAGGTTGTAACGTAAAAGGTATGGTTGCCATTTTTACTTATGGTTTTGATGAAGCAGTTGAAAACATGAAAAAAGCAAATTGTCCAACTACTACTTTATGTGATTATAATACTTTAGTTGAAGTAGCATTAAAACATAAATATATTTCCGAAAATGATTTGGTATCATTAAAAGAATGGAGAGAAAGTCCTTCAACCTGGAAACAATAATTCTTATTTCTTTTGGCACATTTTAGTATACTTAGCGAAACGCATCCCACACAATCCACAACCGATAGTTTGTTTGATTTTATGGGTGATTTCAATCATTTCAAGCATTTATTACCCGAAGATAAGATTGATAATTTTCAATGTACAGCCGATCAATGTTCATTTGGTATTAAAGGTTTAATGCCTTTAACCATTAAAATTAAAGAGCGTTTACCAAAGTCGCGAATTACTTTTGAAACTACAGGCGTTGCCAAATTTGTATTTACACTTCATATTCATTTACTGGAAAACCAGCAAGCTAATGTTGAACTGGAAGGCGATATAAATCCGTTTATAAAAGCCATGGCAGAAAAACCATTAAAGGAACTGGTAAATACCATGTCCAGTAAATTATCTGCTTTAAACATATAATGTATTACACTATAAAAATTTTCAATTTATGAAAACTGTTATTACTTCCGAAAATGCTCCTTTACCAATTGGCCCTTACAGTCATGCCAATATGGTTCCTGCTTCAGGCAATTTATTATTTGTATCGGGGCAAGTAGCTAAAGATGCTAAAACTGGTGAACTTATTTTGAGTGATATTAAAAGTGAAACCAAAAAAGTAATGGAAAATGTATCAGCTATTTTAGCGGATGCAGGAATGGATTTAACCCATGTTGTTAAAACCACCATCTTTATGAAAGACATGAATAATTTTGGAGCTATGAACGAAGTATATGGTTCTTTTTTTACAGGTAATTTTCCGGCTCGCGAAACCGTTCAGGTATCAAGATTACCTTTGGATGTAAATGTAGAGATTTCGGTAATTGCTGTTAAGTAAGAAATATAACAGTCTATCTCCTACTCCATAAATGAAGTAACCATTATTTAATTACTGAACTTTAAAACAAATACCCTTTAAACGGTTTCTTCGCTTACCAATCCTGATCTTCTTAATAATGCTTTCGGATCAGCTTCTCTGCCTCTGAATCTTTTATAAAGTATCGAAGGATGTTCGCTTCCGCCTGCCGATAAAATATGTTTGTAAAAAGCGGTTGCCACTTCTTTATTAAAAATTCCCTTTTCTTTAAAGGCTTCAAAAGCATCTGCATCAATTACTTCGGCCCATTTGTATGAATAATATCCTGCCGAATATCCACCCGGAAAAATATGTGAAAACGAACATGAGGTGCAAACTTCAGGAACCGAAGGCATCAAATCTATTTTAGCCATAATACCTGTTTCAAATTCTTTAACGCTGGTAATGTCTTTCGGATCCTGACTATGCCAAGCCATATCCAGAGTTGCCAAACCAATTTGACGAATGGTTGCCAAACCACTCTGAAAATTAGAAGAATCAATTATTTTCTGGATGTAATCAGCTGGGATGGCTTCACCTGTCTCATAATGTTTGGCAAATAAATCCAGACATTCTTTTTCGTAACACCAATTCTCTAATATCTGAGATGGTAATTCTACAAAATCCCAATATACACTGGTTCCGGATATACTTCCGTATTGTCCGTTGGCACACATGCCATGTAAAGCATGTCCAAATTCATGAAACAAAGTGGTTACTTCATCAAAGCTCAACAACGATGGTTTACTTTCGGTTGGCTTGGTAAAATTACACACAATAGAAACATGAGGTCTGACGTCTACTCCATTTTCTATTCTTTGATTAACAAAAGAGGTCATCCAGGCACCTTGGCGTTTACCAGCACGCGGGAAAAAATCGGCGTAAAATACAGCCAGTAGTTCTCCTTTGTCATTTTTAACTTCGTATGTTGTTACATCTTTATGGTATAAGGGAATGTCGTTTCGTTTCACAAAAGTTAATCCATATAATCTTCGGGCTGTTTCAAAAACACCGGCAACTACATTTTCTAATTTAAAATACGGACGCAACAATTCGTCATCAATGGCAAATTTTTCTTTCTTTAATTTTTCGGCATAATACGGAAGGTCCCATTTTTTTAAATCTTCGGGGCCGTTATTTGATTTAATATATGCTTTCAGTTCTTCCAGTTCTTGTTTAGCAAATGAAAGAGAATTATCCAACAGGTTTTCTAAAAATGAAAACACTTTAGTGGATGATTCTGCCATGCGTTCTTCCAATACAAAATCAGCATGAGATTTATATCCCAGTAAAACGGCACGTTGATGACGTAAAACGGCTATTTGTTTTAAGACTGCTTGATTATCGTATTCGTTATTTTTAAATGCTTTTGATCCATATGCTTTGAACATTTGTTCTTTTAATGTTCTATTTTCAGAATAAGTTATAAATGGCCCGTAACTTGGATAATCTAAAGTAAATACCCAGGCATTTTCTTTTCCTTTTTCTTTAGCAGTCATTCTAGCAGCTTCAATAATTCCTTCCGGTAATCCTGCTAAATCAGATGCATTTGTAATGACTAATTCAAAAGCATTGCTTTCCGCCAATACATTTTCGCTATAGGTTAATGATAATTGTGATTTTTCTTTGTCAATGGTTCTTAGTGTTTCTTTTTGAGCAGCATTTAATTTTGAACCATTACGTACAAAGCTTTTATATGTTTTATCTAACAACGTAGTTTGTTCAGGATTTAAATTAAGTGTGTGCTTAGTTTGATAAACTGCCTCTACTCTCTTAAACAAAGCTTCGTTTAAAATAATATCATTTGAGTAATCACTTAATTTTGGAGAAATTATTTTTGCCAGAGCCTGCATCTCTTTAGAAGTCTCTGCCAGATTTAAATTAGAAAATGTTGAATTTACAATTTCTAATAACGGTCCCACTTTTTCCAAAGCTTCAATTGTATTCGAAAAATCAGGAGTTGCACTGTTATTAACAATAACATCAATCTCTGCTAATCCTTGTTTAATACCTTCTTCAAAAGCAGGTAAATAGTGTTCAACCTTTATTTTATCAAAAGGAATTGTATTAAAAGGAGTATCAAATTTAGATAAAAATGGATTACTCATAAGCTATGATTTTAAGTAAGTTGTTTATATACAAGATACAAATCAAATACTGAATGGTTTAACAAAATAAGGGCAAAAAAAATGCTCTAATTATCAATAAATAAGTTGTTAAAATTACATGACTAAAGATGTATTACTCACTTTTCTGTATAAAAAAGAAGTGTAAATATGACGTCTGGCAAAACGTCCTTGTGAATCAGCATTTACTAATTTAATATAAGTATTTTCTGGCACCGAAAAGTATTCGTAGCCACTACCATCCTGAAAATCAATTCGTAACCTTTTGCCGGTATAAGTAATATCTGCTATTGGCGAGGCAGATGTTGTTTTATTATATTCTTCAAGTGTAGCCTCAATCGTTTCGGGAGCAATACTAACTAAAAAATGATATGCCTCAATAATTTGTTTACTTTTTTCTTCTACTTCAGATTTTAAAGCTTCATTATCCTGTATTTTATCAGGATGGTATTCTTTCATAAAATTACGGTACACGCTTTTTAATTCATTCAATGTTGCTGCTTTATCAACACCTAAAAGCTTTCTGTATTCTATAATTTTTTTCATTTCGTAATTTTTGGCAAAGATAGGTTTTATTTAACTATGTTTTTATTAAAATAAGTAAGCAGGTAATGCTTATAAAAACATGATACAAAACTTTAGCACACAAAAAAAAAATTGTAAACTTGAGGAGTTGAAGATGACAGCAAACCAATAATTTTCAATACACACTACAAATTATGTCTATTTTAATAGCAGATAGCGGCTCTACCAAAACCGATTGGGTTTTGATAAATAACCACAACATCATTATTCAGTTTCAAACTATCGGATTTAACCCTTACTTTCAAAGTAGTAATGATATTTACAATGAAATAAAAGATAAATTACTTCCTGTTCTTCATAACCAGCTATCTACTATTACCCATATTGCCTATTATGGGGCCGGATGCTCAACACCCGAAAAAATACAGGTTGTAAAGCAAGGATTGTATTTGGCATTTGGGAATATCACCTCTGAAGTAAATCATGATTTGTTAGCTGCTGCCAGGGCATTATGCGGAAAAGAAAAAGGTATTGCCTGTATTTTAGGTACAGGAAGCAATAGTTGCTTGTACGACGGAAAAGAAATTATTGAAAATATTCCATCTGTTGGTTATCTTTTTGGGGATCACGGAAGTGGTGCCACTATTGGTAAAACATTCATTCAACATTACTTTGACGGAAAACTCCCCATTCATTTAAAAATAGCCTTTGAAACAGCAGGTTACCACAGAGAAATTATTTTAGAAAATGTGTATAAAAAACCAATGCCCAATAAATATTTAGCCAGCATTGTTTCCTTTTTAGTTAATTATAATAATGATAGTTATATAAAGGATTTAATTAAAACCTGTTTCTTAGATTTTTTTGATGCTCAGGTTTCTAAATATACGGATGCCAAAAATTTACCTGTAAATTCTGTTGGTTCCATTGGGTATTATTATAAAGATTTACTTGAATTGGCCGCTAAAGAAAAAGGATTTACAATGGGTAACAGTATAAAATCTCCTATCGACGGACTGATTAACTATCACAAATAGTAGATAATTTTAAAGCAACAAAAAAGCCATCTGTTAATTAACTGATGGCTTTTTTGTTATTTAGTTTATCTTTAACTATCCGCCAAATTTAGGCGAAGTATTCAATACAAAAAATCTATAAGTGAATAACTTCACCGTAAGCAGCAGCTGCCGCTTCCATAATCGCTTCGCTCATAGTTGGGTGAGGATGAATGGTTTTAATTAACTCATGTCCTGTTGTTTCTAACTTACGAATGGCTACAATCTCTGCAATCATTTCTGTTACGTTAGCTCCAATCATATGCGCTCCTAGTAATTCACCATATTTTGCATCAAAAATTAATTTAATAAATCCATCTTTTGCACCTGACGCACTTGCTTTACCTGATGCTGAGAATGGGAATTTACCAACTTTTAATGTATAACCTTTTTCTTTCGCTTGTTTTTCCGTCATACCAACAGACGCAACTTCTGGCTGGCAATACGTACAACCAGGGATGTTATTATAATCAATTGGCTCTGTATGAACACCTGCAATTTTTTCTACACATGTAATACCTTCTGCCGAAGCAACGTGTGCTAAAGCTTGACCTGGAACACAATCACCAATAGCATAATAACCCGGTACGTTAGTAGCATAATATTTATCAACTACAATCTTTCCTTTATCAGTTGCAATGCCAACGCTTTCTAAACCTAATCCTGTAATGTTTGCTTCGATACCAACTGCTGATAAAACAACTTCGGCTTCTAAAACGACATTACCGGTTTTTGTTTTTACATTTACTTTGCTAATATCACCTTTAGTATCTACGCTCTCTACAGATGCTTCTGTCATGATTTCGATACCAATTTTCTTTAATGATTTCTCTAATTGTTTAGATACTTCTTCATCTTCAACAGGAACAATGTTTGGCATAAATTCAACAATGGTTACTTTAGTTCCCATAGTTGCATAAAAGTAGGCAAACTCAACTCCAATAGCTCCTGAACCAACCACTACCATTGTTTTTGGTTGTTTTGGTAAAGACATCGCTTCGCGGTAGCCAATAATTTTTTTACCATCTTGTGGTAAGTTTGATAATTGACGAGAACGCGCTCCTGTAGCAATAATAATATGCTTGGCTTCAACGGTACTTACTTTTCCGTCTGCTGCTTTTACTTCTACTTTTTTACCTGCTTTTACGGTAGCAGTACCCATGATGACATCAATCTTGTTTTTTTTCATTAAAAACTGAATACCTTTACTCATGCCATCCGCTACATCACGGCTACGTTTAATTACTGCACCGAAATCAGCTTTAATATTATCAGCACTAATTCCATATTCTTTTGAGTGATTCAGGTATTCGAATACTTGTGCACTTTTTAATAACGCTTTAGTTGGTATACAACCCCAGTTAAGGCAAATACCTCCAAGACTTTCTCTTTCAATAATAGCCGTTTTTAATCCTAATTGAGAAGCGCGAATTGCAGTTACATAACCGCCTGGTCCGCTTCCTATAACAATAACATCGTAGTTCATAGTGTGTATTTTTAGTGGTGCTAATATAAAGTTTTTTTTATAGACTTAAAGACTGTTTTAAATTTATCTGATTATTATAAGTTATAGCAGAATAATGAGGTTTTAACCTAATCAGTACATACAAAAAAAGCTGCCTTACAAAAGACAGCTTTTAACTTTTAAATGTAATTGATTACTCAAAATATTCTTTCATCCTGTCAAAAAATCCTTTTTCCTTCCGGTTGGGGTTTGGTGCAAAATTTTTAGATGCTCTTAGTGTTTCCAATGCTTTTTTCTCTTCTGCTGTTAATGCTTGTGGAGTCCACACATTAATATTTACTAATAAATCAC
>JAEUTR010000299.1 GCA_016787365.1 Bacteroidia bacterium | reverse complement strand
ACATGGAATCAGGTTGAGCAATAACAATTGCATCTGCACCTTTTAAAGCATACAACTTATTGTTAATCTTAACTCTGGATACATTATAATACTCAGCCACCGAGCGCATAAAGTCTGCCCCGCGAATGGTATCCAGTTCATCGTGCCCTTCAATAAATAATACTTCAGGTTTTTTTAGTAAGCTGGTTTTACGAATTGCATTGGTTAAACCGTATTCAAGTTCCTGAACAGAATTATTAATACTTTGCTCAACTTCAAATCCAAGTTGGCGTTTGTAAATTTGCCAAACACTTTCTTTTCCTTTGTACGTAATAATAGCTCCCGGCCAGATAAATGTTTCGGAAACTTTTTGAGAACTTCTGTCTACAATTTGCTCCGGCATTATACCTTTATCGTATAATTGCTTTTCTATTTTATCTGTTTCTTCTTTACTAGGATTATCCAAAGGGTTTATTAATTCGTATTCTAAATTACCATTTGAATAAGCTCTAAATTCGTCCAACAATTCTTTGGTTTCGTTTTTTAAACGGGTAAAATTCGGATTAAAATCTCCCTGTAAATACACTTTAATGTAAACAACATCATCTAATTTTTTTAATAATTTTCTGGATGATTCAGATAATGTATAACGTTTCTCTGTTGTTAAGTCAAAACGTTTAAATAAAAAAGCACCTACAAAGTTTAATAAAACAACAATTGCAAGTACAATCAAAAGCATGATTATATCTTTTCTTTTACGTATAGATTTTTTTTGAGTCATATTACCACTTTCTGCTTTCTAAAACGAGTTTTGATAATAAATTAAACAAAGCTATAATGCTCACAAAATAAATCACATCGCGTGTATCAATTACTCCACGACTCATACTAATATAATGTTCGTTCATTCCCAGTCCTTTCACAAAAGCATCGTATTTGCCAAATATGCCGGATGAAGCTATAAAATCAAAACCTACGTAAGTAATAAAGCAAAGCAATAAAGCCATGATAAAAGCAATTACCTGATTTTCGGAAATTGCGGAAGCAAATGTCCCTACAGCTACAAAGCCTGCGCCTAAAAACAATAAGCCAATATATGAACCCCACATACCGCCGGTATCTATATTTCCTTTAGGATAGCCTAATTGATGAACAGAATAATAATAGATTAATGTAGGGAGTAGAGATACGATTACCAAAACAACTCCGGCAAAGTATTTTGCTAAAACAATTTGTAATTCAGTTAACGGACGGGTTAATAGTAATTCGATTGTGCCTGTTTTTTTCTCTTCCGAAAAACTTCGCATGGTAATAGCAGGAATTAAAAATAAATAAACCCATGGTGCTAAAATGAATAATGGGTCGATATTGGCAAAGCCATTTTCCAATACATTTGAACCTGCACTTTCGGTTGGAACCAACCACATAAAAGTTCCGATACCTGTTATGAAAACACCTATGGCTATATAGCCAATCAATGAACTTAAAAAACTTCGTATTTCTTTAATTAATAAGGTAATCATACAGAACCCAAAAATAGCAATAGATTTTAAAATATACTATAATCTTATGTTATCTCGGTTTTTTTTAATGTATTTTAGCAATTTGATATAAAATGAAAATTGCTGCTAATTTCATATCCGGTTTATTTCACCCATTACTAATGGCAACATATGGTTGTTTAATTGTATTCTTTGGATTAACAAACACAATTTATTATGTGTTTACACCATTAAAATTAAAGTTGGTATTAACGCTTACCGTGTTTGCTTTTACATGTTTATTGCCTGCTTTAAACTTATTGATTTTATATAAATTAAATTATGTTTCATCATTAAAAATAGAGAACCGAAAAGAGCGCACTTTCCCTTTAATAATGACTTCGTTATGTTATTTTGGTTTGTTTTACATGATATATGATTTTAATATTTGGCCGGTTATTAAGCTGTTTATTTTAGGAGCCGGAGTCTGTATTTTGTGTGCAGCTGTTATTAATTTATGGTGGCAAATTAGTGCACATATGATTGGGATTGGCGGTTTATTTGGGGCGCTTCTAGCTATCAGCTATTTTATGCAAATTTCTGCTTTTGAAGCTATTTCAGTTTGTGTACTAATTGCAGGATGCATAGGGTTTGCCCGTTTAAAATTACAAGCACATTCGTCCGAACAAGTATATACAGGTTTTGTTTTTGGTTGTTTAGTTCAGTTTTCTTTATTTTTTTTAGCGCAAACACTTACATTTGTTTAGATTTTCAGATTTCTCATGAACTTGATAACCGGAGCAACAGGATTGGTAGGAGCACATGTAGCTCTGCAACTTTTACAACAAAATAAATCTGTTGTGGCTATTAAGCGTAATGGAAGCGATGTTTCAAAAACCAAAAAATTATTTTCTTATTACACTTCAGACGCGGATAATTTATTTAATAAAATTACATGGTTAGATGCGGATGTGTGCGACATCTATTCTTTGCTAGATGCTTTAGAAGGCATAGAAACGGTTTACCATTGCGCAGGCTTTGTGTCTTTTAATTCAAATGATCATAAACAAATGCACCGAATTAATTCGGAAGGAACGGCAAATATGGTAAATGCCTGTTTAGAAAAAAATATTAAAGCATTATGTTACGTGAGTTCCATTGCAACTCTACAAAATCCGGATATTACCAAAAATATTGATGAATCGGTTTACTGGAAATCATCGCCAACAGCAAGCGATTATGCTATTAGTAAATATAATGGAGAACGCGAAGTTTGGAGAGGGATAGAGGAAGGTTTAAATGCAGTAATTGTAAACCCCGGAATTATTTTAGGCCCCGGATTTTGGAATCAGAGTTCCGGAAAATTAATTAAAACAACCTTTAAAGGAAATCCATTTTACACGAATGGTTCCAGTGCCACTATTGATGCAAAAGACGTTGCAGCATGTATGATTCAATTAGTAGAAAATAAGCAGTTTAGTCAGCGTTTTGTATTAATAGAAAATAATTATTCCTTTAAAGAAATTTTAACACAGCTACATAAGGCTTTAGGTAAAAAAGAACCAACAATAGAAGCCGGAAAAATACTACTAACCATAGGGAAATGGTTTGATGGCATAAGAAGTTTTATATCAGGAAAAGAACAATTAATTACCCAGGAAACTATTACTGCAGGTTTAGATAAAAATTCATACAACAATAACCGGGTTAAGCTTGCACTTAACTATCAATTTATTCCATTGCAGGAAACGGTAAAATTTGTATGCGCTGCCTATTTAAATGATATTCAAAAAGGTAGTAAGTACAATTAGTTGGGAAAATATATATCATAAATTCCATTCCGAAAAACCGTAGATTTCTTGAAATTTTAACATTTAAAAAAAAATCGTAAAAAAGTTTTGTATAATAGTAGAAAACTGTATCTTAGTATATTATAAACCGAAGATATTTTTAGAAAGAAGATTTTATGCATATAGCAATTGCCGGTAATATCGGTTCAGGAAAAACAACATTAACATCATTATTAGCAAAACATTATAAATGGACGCCTCATTATGAGGATGCCGATGATAACCCTTATTTAAATGACTTTTACGATGATATGCAACGTTGGTCGTTTAATTTACAGGTTTATTTTTTAAACTCCCGTTTTGGACAAGTTCAGGAAATCAGACAAGGCAAACAAAAAGTAGTTCAGGATAGAACTATTTATGAGGATGCATATATTTTTGCACCAAATTTGCATGCAATGGGTTTAATGACAACCCGCGATTACGAAAACTATTTTACATTATTTAAATTAATGGATAGTTTAGTAAAGGCACCGGATTTAATTATTTATTTAAGAGCTTCAGTTCCAACACTGGTTAAACAAATTCAAAAACGCGGTAGAGATTATGAAAACTCAATACGTTTGGATTATTTAAAAAGATTAAATGAAAGATACGAAGCATGGATTACTACATACGAAGGCGGTAAGCTTTTAATTGTAGATATTGATGAGATTAATTTTTCTGAAAGCAAAGAAGATTTAGGAAAAGTAATCAGAATGATTGATGCAGAAGTAAACGGACTATTTAAATAGAAAATTTTGAGCGATAACTTACATAGCGAAAAAGAATTTGTTCAGGAACAATATGAGCAAATGCTTCGTGCTCATCAGCAAGATGAAACTGTTTTGGTTTCCCATTATGGAGAATTGTCTCAAAGTGTAATATCTAACCTTGAAGGTAATGTTGAAGAAAAAATCACTTCTTTAGACATAGCAAAGGGACCTATTAAAAAGATTTTCTTTATTAGTGTGGAAACTTTACAAAATATGTTGTTACATGGACAAAAAAATAATCAGGGCGAACAGCATAACTTTTTTATTTTAGTTAAAAACGGCTCTAACTTAAAAGTAATCTCTTCTAATTTAGTTGCAAACACGTCAATTCCTGCTCTTGAAAAACAAATTAATACCATCAATTCATTTGATGATGAAAAAGCTTTAAAAGCATATTATCTAGAGCACCTAGAAAATAATACAATGAGCGATAAAGGTGGAGCAGGTTTAGGTTTTATCACTATTGGGATGAAGAGCGGGAACAAATTAAATGTGGATTTCAAAAAAATTAATGATCAGTTTTCGTTGTTCACACTTACCTCTTCAGTTAATTTAAGCTAGTTTTTCTACACAGTAATTCCCAAGATTACCTTTTATTAAATTGATTCCGCCTTTTCTATTTTTTTCTATTAACCCAAATTCACTTTCAATGCCCAAAAATTTGGCTCCATTGTAAGTTGCAGCATTTAATAAGATCTCAATGGAGGTACTAGGTTGATGTTTCAGAATGCAATTAATTTCTTCGATAATAGAAAGATTAGTATTGCTTGCCAAACTATCTGTGCCCAGTGTTAGCCTACAATTATTTGAAATGAGTAATTCAATATCAGGCAATGTATTTTCAATATACAAATTAGCATGAGGACATAAACACCAGTATAATTCCGAATGAACGCTCTTAGCAATTTCTAAATCGTTTTGATTAGTAAAAGTGTTATGAACTAATAATGTACGTACTTGGTTATTAAAAGCAGAAATAACAGATTGCATGCTACTTTTTTGTGTGGGCTTGAAATAATCAACTGGAATCTTTATAGTTTCATATAATCTTAAATAATCACCTGTTTTTGAATTAAAAAATTCATTTTCTGCTTTACTTTCCTGATTATGAATACTTGTTGGTTTATTTAATAAGAGGCAATTATCAGTTATTTTTTTAATTAATTCTAACGAAGCGCTATAAGGAGCGTGGGGAGCTAAAGACACTGATAATTGTGCTTTTGAATATTCTAAAAGTAATTGTTTTCCTGTATCAAAAACTATATTGGCACGTTCGGGATTTAAACCAATTAATTCTACAAAAGTATGATAGTATATATTTGATTGTTGTTTGGTTTTAATAGAATCATTTGTATTACTAATATCTCCAACAGCCACAATTCCTTGTATTTGCATTTCCTGATCTGCTAAATGCATGGCTTCTTGTTGTAATTCTGTCGAAAAATCATTTCGATGTTTCATTACCGTTAATCCAAAATCAACAATACCTGTATGTTGTTTAATAAGGTTTTTTAAATGACTTAATTCTAAATGACAATGAGTGTTTATGAATCCAGGACAAATTATGCCTTCAAAATGCTCAATATTACTAGATTCTATGGTTTCTTTAGTAGTAATATCTGTTATAAGTCCGTTATCATTCAATACTAAAATAGTATTAATCGGTAAAAACTCTTTCCCTGAAAAAACCTGAGTGGCAGTTATGTAGCGCATTTAATTTATTTTTACGTCTAGTGATAATTCCCCTCCCTTGGAGGGGTGTCCGCAGGACGGGGTGGTTTATTGTATTTATATCTAATGTTTGCTAGTGTTATAATTTTTAATAATATATCCTTCTAGTTCAGTTAATGTTTTTGTCATATTATTTAAAATATCACCAACTGTAATTCTGTATATTTTTAAGTTTAATGATAGTAAAAATATTTCTCTTGCATTATCATACTCTTCTTTTCCTATATGGCTTGTACCATCTATTTCAATTACTAATCCTAATTGTTTAATGTAAAAATCTACAATATAATTTCCAATAACACGCTGCCTGTCAAAATCTATTTTATGAAAACCACCTTTAGTAACTTGTTTCCAAAAAAGGACCTCAGGTAAATTTCTTGCTTGTCTTAATGTTTTTGCTCTTTCCTTCAATTTAGGATTGTATGGTAGTTTAAGAATAGGAAATGGCTTAATAGTAATGCCATTAATTTCTAAAATGCTACGGTTTGGTGTGTCAAAAAAAGACACCCTGTCCTGCGGACACCCCTCTTTAAGAGGGGAATTAGAGGCAAGAACAGTTTTTTGTTTCATAAGCATACAAGCTGTGGCTTTTGGCTAATAAAGATAAATCTTTTTGCTAATAAAAACTTATCTTTACAGACACAACATGTCAACAAAAAAAGATATACGAGCTTTAAGCGAAGCACAGATTGTAGAAATTCTCAAAGAAAAAGGAGAACCTAAATTTCGTGCGAAACAAATTTATGAATGGCTTTGGAAAAAAACAGCTCATAATTTTGATGACATGTCTAATTTATCAAAACCATTAAGAGATTGGTTAAAGGAAACTTTTACTATCAATGCGGTTGAGATAAGTGATATGCAAGTGAGTAGCGATAAAACTATTAAGTGCGCTATGAAATTATCAGACGGTAATGTTGTAGAAGGCGTTTTGATTCCTACTAAAACTCGTATGACGGCTTGTATTTCATCTCAAGTAGGATGTAGTTTAACCTGTAAGTTTTGTGCAACGGGGAAATTAAAGCGTTTACGTAATTTGAATGCAGACGAAATTTACGATCAAGTGGCTTTGGTAAAAAATTTAGCTGAGACAAAATACAATCAAACGCTTACCAATATTGTATATATGGGCATGGGCGAGCCTTTACTGAATTATGCTGAAATGATTCGTTCGGTTGATAGAATTACTTCTCCTGATGGATTAGGCATGAGTCCTTCGCGTATTACAGTAAGCACGGCTGGTATTGCTAAAATGATTATGAAATTGGGTGATGATAATGTAAAGTTTAATTTAGCATTATCGCTTCATGCGGCAAATGATGAAAAACGTAATCATATTATGCCTATTAATGAAACCAATTCATTAGATAATTTAGAAGAAGCTTTAAATTATTTTTATGAAAAAACGGGTTCACGTGTGACGTTTGAGTATATCGTATTTAAAGATTTTAATGATGGCATTCAGGATGCCCGTGAATTAGGAGATTTTGGAAAAAAAACGACCGCAAAAGTTAATATTATAGAATATAATCCAATTGATGATGGAGAATTTAAGCAAACAACACCTGAACGTTTAGAAGCATTTGTCCGTCATTTAGAAGGTAGAGGAGTGATTGTTAATGTTCGTAGAAGTAGAGGAAAAGATATCGATGCAGCTTGCGGACAATTAGTGAATAAAAATAAATCAACCGTTCAGGTTTTTAAATAAGAGTGCAGTGAAAAAATTTGTGCCAACTAAACAATCAATTATCGAATGGCTTAAAGCTATTGGTATTTCGTTTTTTTGCGTATTAATTATCCGAACATTTTTCTTCGAAATCTCTCCCGTAAGTTCTCCTTCCATGGAAAAATCATTACTAACGGGAGATTATATGCTGATTAATAAATTGTCCTATGGTCCACGGTTATTAAAAACCGTATTTAGTATTCCCTTTATTAATCAAAGTTATTATTCAGACATTGTTACTTTACCTTATATGCGTTTGTTTGGAACACCTGATGTAGAGAGAAATGATGTAGTAGTATTTAACTATCCTTTGGAAGATGAATATCCTGTAGATCACAGAACTTATTTTGTAAAACGTTGTGTGGCATTGCCGGGCGATAGTTTTAGAATTATAGATGGATTGATTTATATAAATAATAAGTTAACAGATGACGAAAAGTATTTGCAATTTAATTATCATTTAAAATCGGATAAAATATTAGATTCAGTTTTTACGAAACAATACAATTTAATAGAAGGTGGTAAAATTTCTGATAATAATGACTATTCATATACATTGACTGAGGACTTGGCAGACACATTGAAAAGTAAAATATATATTACTGAAATTCAAAAAAATAATGAAAAGCAAGGTATGTGGGATGAATTTGTATTCCCGTTTAATGCTCATTATAAATGGAATGTAGACAATTATGGAACATTAAAAATTCCGGCTAAAGGAGATACTGTAAAATTAGATTCTTTAAACCTCTGCATTTTTGAAAGAATTATTACCTCATATGAAGGCAATACTTTGGAATTAAAAAGTGATAGCATATACATCAATGGTGAGTACAAAACAACTTATGTGATCAAACAGAATTATTATTTTATGATGGG
>JAEUTR010000511.1 GCA_016787365.1 Bacteroidia bacterium | reverse complement strand
AACTATATCTCCCTGATTATTTAATTTATATTTAACTGTTTTTTTTAAAGTTCCATCTTTCAAATATTCTGATTTTTCAATGATTTCACCATTCACATCATAACTTACCTTGCTATCATCTATGGTTTTTCCATTTGCGGTTTCTGTAACAACGATAGTGGCAATCTTATTTTTTTTAATATCCTTTTTACTTTGGGAAAAACTTTGAAATCCAATGGTTATGAATATCGGTATTAAAAATGCTTTACACATACATTAGTTTTTTATGATTATCTGCCCTGCATCAAGCGTTGATATATTTTTAGAAATATTAAATTTACTAAAAAATTAATCATAATTTTTTAGATTTATTTTATGTATCACTATTAGTTTTAAATTTGATTTGATACTTTAATGAAATAGGTTCTTCGACTAAAATCAGAAATATTTATACCTATTTTTGTTTGAATTCTTGTTTAATTCCTTCTCTCTTCTTACCAAAAAAATCCCGCCCGAAACATTTAAAAGGGAGTTTTTCCTGAGGTGAATTATTTTGATATGATATATTTTACAAAGTTTTTCGAAAAATGCCGTTACTATTGCTAGTAATTTTTTTGGCCGATTAAGCCTCTAAACTTTGTTAAATTCGTGTTCAAAATGATTTAATTTGCTTATTTTGCGGCTCCAAAAACACCGACTTAACTGTAAATGAATAAAACCATTAAATGTATATTTATTTTTATTTTCACATTCAGTGTGTTTTCTTTAACACTACAGTCGGCAGTTATTCAAATTTGTAAAGAGTCTAAAGTATTTAAGAATCAAAGTCAACAAAGTCCGATTACTGAAGAAGAGGAAGAGTCTCATGATAGTGATGAGTCTGTTGATAAGGAATTGGTGTATCTGAATAATAATAGTTTTTCTCAATACACACAGCGTAATGATTCTATTTTATGGAAGACGTGTGAACTAAATTATCTTTCCGGTTCTATAGAGATTCCAATACCACCTCCCAAGTTTAGTTAATTGTTTTAGGCTAATCGCATTAGCCCATTATCTTATACAATTAATCAATTATTAAAAAATTTATGTTTCAAAAAAATTTATTTGCCGATATCAAGGCAGGTGTTGTAGTGTTTTTAGTAGCCTTACCATTATGTTTAGGAATAGCCATGGCCTGTAAGGTGCCTTTATTTTCAGGTATTATTGCGGGTGTTATAGGCGGTATTATCGTAACCATTTTTAGTGGGTCAAAATATAGTGTTTCAGGTCCGGCGGCCGGGTTAACTGCCATTGTTTTAGCAGCTATTAGTCAGTTAGGAAGCTACCAGGTATTTTTGGCTGCAGTTGTTTTTGCGGGTGTTTTTCAATTAATACTTGGCATCTTAAAAGCGGGATCGGTTGGTAATTATATTCCAAATGCAGTAATAAAAGGGATGTTGGCTGGTATAGGTATTATTTTAATCATCAAACAAATACCACATTTGTTTGGTTATGATAAAGACCCAGAAGGAGATGAGCAATTTATTCAAATAGATGGAGAAAACTCATTTACCGAGTTGGTTCATATGATAAATTTTATTACACCTGGGGCTTTGGTAATAGGACTCGTATCATTTGCTGTTTTAATTATAGCAGATAAACCATTTTACAAAAAAAACAAAATCTTGTCTAATTTACCCGGACCTTTATTGGCTGTAATATTTGGTATTTTTTTAACTATAGCATTTAAAAGCCACGCTCTTTTAGCAATTGACTCTCAACATTTGGTTAATTTGCCTTCCATTTCTTCAGTAAATGATTTAACTGCCAATCTTACTTTTCCTGATTTTAGTTTTGCAAACAATAGCGGATTTTGGGTTATTGTTTTAACACTGGCAATCGTTGCCAGTTTAGAAACTCTATTAGGAATAGAAGCAGTAGATAAATTAGATCCTGAAAAAAATGAATCGAATACTAATAAAGAACTACTCGCTCAGGGTATAGGAAATATTACCTGCGGTTTTTTAGGCGGCTTGCCTGTAACTTCAGTTATTGTTCGAAGTTCAGCAAATATAAATGCCGGTGCGAAATCAAAATTATCAACCATTATACATGCTACATTATTGCTTGTTAGTGTATTGCTATTGCCAAATATTTTAGCGTTAATACCAAATGCCTGTTTGGCGGCTATTTTAATTATGACCGGATTTAAGTTAACCAAAATTGCTATTTTTAAAGAGCAATGGAAATTTGGCTTAGAGCAGTTCATTCCATTTGTAGTTACAATCTTAGTAATGTTGGTTACCGATTTACTAAAAGGAGTATGCGCAGGCTTAGTGGTTTCTGTATTTTTTATTATCAGAGATAATATTAAATCATCCTTCGAATCAAGTAGCGAGACAATTGACGGGCAATTATATTATCTGATAAAATTACCACAACACGTTACCTTTTTTAATAAAGGTTTTTTAATTAATTTTTTTGCAAACATAAAACCAGACAGTAAAGTTATTATTGATGGAAGTATTAATAGAAAAATAAACAGAGATTCGAAAGATGTAATTGATGTATTTATTAGTACTGCCAAAAAGAAACAAATAGAAGTAGAACTTATAAAATACAGACATTAAAAATTATGGATAAAGCATATCAAAAATTAATAGATGGTAACAGGCGTTTTGCCTTAGAAAAAAAAGTAGACGATCCAGAATTTTTTAAAAAATTATCCCTAGGACAAAAGCCGGATTATTTATGGATAGGTTGCAGTGACAGCCGTGTACCAGCCAACGAAGTAACCAGTACAGAAAGTGGCGAAATGTTTGTACACAGAAATATTGCGAATTTAGTAATACATACTGATTTTAATTTAATGAGTGTATTAGAATACGCTGTAAATGTTTTAGGAGTTAAACATATTATCGTATGTGGTCATTATGGTTGTGGTGGCGTTAGAGCTGCAATGACTCATAAGACTTACGGATTAGTAGATAAATGGCTTAGAAATATTAAGGATGTCTATAATATGCATAGTCTTGAATTAGAACGAATAGAAGATCTTGATAAGCGTGCGGACCGTTTAACCGAATTAAATGTGATTGAACAGGTTCAGCATTTGGCTGAAACCAAAATTGTTCAAAAAGCATGGCATGAAGGAAAATTTCTTCAGATTCACGGTTGGGTATACGGTTTAAACAGCGGTTTAGTAACCGAGTTAAAAGCAGTATACGATGATAAAGGAGATATAGATCCTATATACAGGTACGAGTTTTAAAAGCAGCATAATTGTTTCAAAAAAATCCTGAAAAAATATTTTCAGGATTTTTTTATATTAAATATCAAAATACTTTAACACCTGTTCTTCGTAACTATTTCCAATCGGAATTTTTTTATCTCCAATCTGAAGCATCTTGTTTCTTAAACTTTCTACTTTTTTAATGGGTACAATAAATGATCGGTGCACTCTTATAAAATCAGATGAGGGAAGTTTTTCCAACATCGTCTTCATCGTCATACGCGCTACAATGGTTTTTTGTTGGTGTATGTATATTTTTAAATAATCATCCAGTGCTTCAATATGAGTAATATCATCTAACATAATTTTCTGTAACCTATAATCGGCACGTATAAAAATATGTTGATTTTTTTGGTTTACAGATAACGTAACATAGTCCCTAGCTTTATCCGTAGCCTGTTTGAATCTATCAAAAGTAAAGGGCTTTAGTAAATAATCCAAAGCGTTTAAATTAAATCCTTCTACAGCATATTGTCCGTGGGCTGTACAAAAAATAACCAATGTATTTTGCTCAATGTTTTTATAAAAATCAATGCCGGTTAACGACGGCATATGAATATCCAAAAATAATAAATCAACAGGGTATTTGTTTAAATGTTTTAAAGCCTCATTAGGTTTCGTAAACGTTTTTTGCAAATCAATATAATCTAACTGCGAACAGAAACTTTCTATCACGCTTAGAGCTAAAGGTTCATCATCTATTGCCAGTGCTTTAATCATGTATATTTAAAGAAAGGTTAACCGTATAATAATTATTTGCCTCTGAAATGATAAGAGTGTGGTTTTCAGGATACAAAAGATGAAGTCGTTTTTTTGTCGTTTCAATTCCTAAACCACTCTTATGAAGGGTATTATTATTTGTGCTAACACATTTGTTTTTTACCCTAAGCGTTAAATTTGTTGATGTAATAGTAATTTTAATATCAATACTTGAATCTTCCTCGGAATTAACGCCATGTTTAAAAGCATTTTCAATAAATGGTATTAACACTAATGGGGCGATTTTTTTATCAAACACATTCCCTTCACAGATATAAGTTAGATTTACGTTTGACGTTAAGCGCATGCGTTGTAATTCAATGTAATTTGAAATGTAATTTAGTTCTTTTTCTAAATCAGTAAAATTTGTGTTACTATCGTTTA
>JAEUTR010000508.1 GCA_016787365.1 Bacteroidia bacterium | reverse complement strand
AGCCTAATTATTTAGGTGTTTTTTAATTTAAAATTATAATCGATTGAGTAGTTCGATAGTTAAAACTTAACAGACAATTGTTCTGTAAGTTTATATTAGTTTTTCAAACAACTTAATCCTTCTATTACACTATTAGACATTCCAGCTAGAGTTGTTTTTTCTAGCATTTCTAATATATCTTTTTTAATGTGTTTATATTTGTTATGAACTGGGCAAGGACTTATCTCAGAGCATTTACTTAATCCCAAAACACATTTACTTTCATGCAATGAGCCATCAATTGCAATCACAATTTCAATTAATTTTATTTTTTTTATTCTTTTTAAATCAGCTTCAAATCCACCCATTGATCCTTTTACTGAATTTATGATATTATGCTTAACAAGGGTTTGTAATATTTTAGCAGTAAAAGCTTCAGGCGAATCAATCTCTTTAGAGATGCCTTTTAAACTTGCCCTATTGCCATTAATAGACTGTTCTGCGACATAAATCGCTGCCTTTATACCATATTCACACGCTTTCGAAAAAATCATAATATATTATTGTTAAAGCAAAAATAAAATTTAAAAAATCATATCGGATAACTATATCCGAATAGTTATAAACAAATAAATGTAAATATTAAAAGTTGCTTTGTTTTAAGCAGAACTTGACTTTTGTCATGTGAATAACATGTGTATTATATTACTTTTATAGAATCTATTTTTTCATAAAGAACATTGAAGAACATTTGCCAAATAATAGTATTTATTATTTTATTTACATTTTTGTCTTGTAAAAAAGATGTTAATCCTTATTCTACTAAATATTCTAAAGCAAAATTTACCGTATCTCTAAAATGCGATGCTGCATTTGTATATATTGACTCATTAATGAACATAAACTCCTCAGGTAATATATATAGTATTCATACTGTCAATTTTTATATTTCAAATTTTAAAATGAAACGAGATGATGATTCAATTTTTTCTTCGAGTCAAATAATATATATAGATCCTTTCTTAAGTTCAAAAAATACATTTTATTTAGATTCTATCCCTGTTGGAAATTATACTGAAGTAATGTACACGATAGGCATAGATTCTAATCATAATATAGATTATGGTCTTACTGCAACTCTAGATAATTTAAATATGGCATGGCCAACAGCAATGGGAGGCGGTTACCATTTTCTTAAAATGGAAGGTCATTATTTAGATTCATTAAACATAAATCAGGGATATGCTATTCATATAGGCAAAAACGAGAATTTGATACTTGTAAAAAATTATCAATTACTACAACAACGAAATGATACGCATGAATATTCTATGATATTTAATATTAATGAAGTTTTTACAAACCCTTATAATTATAATTTAAATATTGAAAATAACTATACAATGTCAGACTCTGTGGCCATGTTAAAAATCAAAAACAATATAAAAGATGCGTTCCATGTTTTTCAAAATAAATAAATTTATTTATTTATTATTTGTTTTTTTTATTTGCTGTAAGAGAAATGAAACATCCACTTTATCTCCTGATGCAAACATTGCAGATGGTTTAACTCCATATAGCGTTTCTTATCCGAATTATTTTCCAATTCTTAATATTCCTTATGACAATAGACTAACCGCAGAAGGTGTAGAACTTGGAAGAAGATTATATTATGATACTATTTTATCTAATAATGGAAAATCTTGTTCATCTTGTCATAATTCTCAAGAAGGATTTTCAACGTTTGCATCAAACTCTTTGCCTCATATTAATTTGGGTTGGAGCACAAATTTTTTATGGGATGGCAAAATAACTGGTAGCCTAGAAGACATCATGCAGTTTGAGGTGGATGTTTTTTTCAATACAACTATTTCAAAACTTAATAATTCAACATACTACAAAAATCAATTTAGGACCGTTTATAATGTAGAAACAATCTCATCTAAAAATGTTGCTTATGCGTTAGCTCAGTTTTTTAGAGTAATGGTTTCTGCAAATTCTCTATGCGATAAATATTTGCAACATAAGGCTAATTTCACAACATCTCAATTAAATGGATTGGTATTATTTACAACAGAAAAAGGAGATTGTTTTCATTGCCACTCATTAGGTTTATTTACAGATAATAAATTTAGAAATAATGGAATTGATTCTGTTTTCTTCGGAGTTGATTTAGGTCGTTATAATGTTACTTCAAACAACAATGATATTGGATTATTTAAAACTCCTACTCTTAGAAACATAGAATTAACTGCCCCATATATGCATGATGGACGATTTCAAACATTAGAAGAAGTGATAGAGCACTATAATTCGGGAGTAAGACATAGTTCAACTCTTGATCCTATCATGACTAAACCAAGTAAAATATATGGATTAGGTCTCACTATCACAGAAAAACAAGATTTAGTTGCATTTTTAAAAACATTAACAGACAGTTCGTTTATTCAAAATCCTTTATTACAAAGCCCTTGATGTTTTGAGAGATTTCCATATGAATTTTAACAGTAATA
>JAEUTR010000497.1 GCA_016787365.1 Bacteroidia bacterium | reverse complement strand
CATCGGCTTTAATCTCTTTCTTTTTTTCTGGTACAGCTTCTGTTTTTATTGTTGAACTTTCGGATGTAGCTGTTTTTGATTTATCAGAAGCTTCAATGGTAATCATGTTACCTTGTTCATATTTTACCTCCTTTGTTAAATCACTTACCATCTCTTTCATTTCTGTTAAAAACAAATGCGGATCGTATTCTCCTTTTTCAATTTGCCGTAATTTTTTCTCCCAAATACCAGTTAATTCTACTGATTTGAGTAGCTCATTATTAATGGTTTTAATTAACTGTATCCCGGTAATGGTTGGTACTAAATTTTTTCTTTGTCTGACAATGTAATTGCGTTTAAATAAAGTTTCAATAATATTGGCTCTTGTAGATGGTCGTCCAATTCCATTTTCTTTCATCAAATCTCTTAGTTCAGGATCGTCCACTTGTTTTCCTGCAGTTTCCATGGCTCTTAATAAACTAGCTTCGGTATGCATTTTTGGTGGTTGTGTTTGCTTTTCCTGCAAATCAGGAATATGTTCTCCCTTTTCGCCTTTTACAAACAATGGCATGAGTTGTTCTTCGTCTTCTTTCTCTTTTTCATCTGTGTTAGATGAATCTTTTTTGGGATATAAAACTCTCCAACCTTCTTCTAAAATCACTTTCCCTGTGGCACTAAATTCATTCCCATCCACGTCTCCTAATACAACCGTATTACTTACTACACAGTCGGGATAAAATGCTGCAATAAAACGTCTGGCAATAATATCATACACTTGTTTCTCCGGTAAATACATTCCCGAAGGAGGGATTATACCCGTTGGAATAATGGCATGGTGATCTGTTATCTTTTTATCATCAAATACTTTTTTACTTTTTCGGATGGGTTTATCCAATAGTATTTTAGTGAATTGCTCATAGGGTTTCATGTTTTCTAAAATACCTTTTATTTTAGGGTACATGTTTTCGGGCAGATAAGTGGTATCAACCCTTGGATAAGTTACTAATTTTGATTCGTATAACTTTTGCAAATGTTTCAGCGTATCGTCTGCTGTAAAGTTTAATTTTTTGTTACACTCTACCTGAAGTGATGTTAAGTCAAATAAAGGTAAGGGGCTTTCATTTGCATTTTTTTTAGTACTTGAAATAATTTCAAATAAATGATTTTTAATGCGTTCTAAAATCAGTGAAGCATCTTCTTTTTTTGTAAATTTTCGTTTGGTAGAATTAAAAATAACAGCACGATAGGTTGTTTTTAATTCCCAATATATTTCCGGAGTAAAATGTTGTATTTCGTTATATCTGTTTACAATTAAAGCCAGAGTAGGGGTTTGCACTCTGCCAATGGATAACACGCCTTTTCCTTGCGCATATTTAACGGTATATAGTCTGCTGGCATTCATCCCCAGCAACCAGTCGCCAATAGCCCGCGCATTACCTGCGGCATATAGCAAATCATAATCCTTACTGTCTTTTAAATTATCAAAACCTTCTTTAATGGCTTCATCCGTCATCGACGAAATCCATAATCGTTTTACAGGTTTGGTATTAGATGCTTTAGCTAAAACCCATCGCTGAATCAGTTCCCCTTCAATTCCGGCATCACCGCAATTCACTACTTCATTGCATTGTTCCATTAATGATTTAAGGGTATGAAATTGCTTACTTACTCCGCTATTATCAATTACTTTTAATTGAAAGCGTGGTGGAATCATTGGCAAAAAATTCAAATCCCAACGCTTCCAGTCATCACTATAATCATCCGGTGCTTTTAAAGTACATAAGTGACCAAAGGTCCAACTGATTAAATACCCATTCCCTTCATAAAAGCCATCACGTCGGTTAGTAGCACCTAAAATTCGGGCAATTTCTTTTCCAACACTTGGTTTTTCGGCAATACAGAGAATCACAGTTTGTTTTTTGAAGCCTTAATTTATAGTTTAATTCAACAAGTTGTAAAAAAAGTTATTCTCAATTGTAAGGTTAATTATTATCACCTATTTTATTTTTATGTCTATAGATGTGTGAATAGTGTAATCAATAAAAAAAATTGTGTAACCTGTTCCCTTTTATATAGTCCATCTTTGTACTATAATTATTAATTTAAAATATAAAAATGAAAACAACAATTTTAACTGTAGCTGTTTTGCTAGTAACAGGAATATCAATGACTTCCTGCAAAAAAGATTACGTATGTGAATGTACTAAGACTTATACAGGAAATTCTACAACAGTAAGCAGCGATCATTCTAAGTATACCTACAAGGATACAAGAACAAGAGCAGAAGACAGATGTAATGATAATGATGATTCGGGAAGCGATGCTTTTGGAGATTACAGTATAAACTGTCAGATTCAGTAATCAGATTGAGGTTTGTTTGAAGAAGAGCCTTTCAATTTATTGAAGGGCTTTTTTTTTAGACTTTCACACCAATAATTAAAATATCATCTACCTGTTCTAAATTCCCTCTCCATTCTTCAATGGTTTGATTTAACATGGTTTTTTGTCTTTCGATCGGCAATTTGCTCACATCCGATAATAACTGACGGAAATTTCCGGCCATGAATTTTTTACCTTTTGGTCCGCCAAATTGATCAGCGTATCCATCAGAGAAAATATAAATACTATCTCCTTTTTGTAATTGAATGCGGTTATTGGTAAAGTTTTGTTTTTCGCCAATAAACATACCAACAGGAAATTTATCTGCTTTGTATTGTATCAACTCATTATTACGAATGATATACAATGGATTAAAAGCGCCCGCAAATTGCAATTCCAGTGTTTCGTAATTAAGGGCACACAATGTCATATCCATACCATCTTTGGTTTGTTTGCCGGTTGTGGTATTAGTGTGTAAAGTATGAGCTACACCATCATTCATTTTATCCATGATAATGGACGGTTCAATGCTATCTGTATTTTTTAAAATGTCTTTTAATAAGTTGTAACCTACAATACTCATAAACGCTCCTGGAACACCATGTCCGGTACAATCAACTGCAGCAAAATAACACCATTCATCTTTTTGATCAATCCAGTAAAAATCACCACTTACAATATCCTTTGGTTTATATAATACAAACGATTCGGGTAGTATTTGTTTTACCAAATTATTAGGAGGTAAAATGGCTTCCTGAATTCGTTTTGCGTAATGTATACTATCTGTTACTTGCTTAAATAATATCTCCAGCTCTTTTGTTTTTAATTCAATTTCTTCTTTTTGCTTAACAACCTGTTCTGTTCTTTCTACTACTTTTTGTTCAAGCACTCTTTCATTTTCCGATAAACCATCTCGCATTTTAAGAAGCGCATGTCCAAGACTATCATCTTTACTTAATGGCTTATAGTACGCCTCAAAATTTCCTTTACCTGTTTGTTTGGCAAATTCGGTAGTGCTTTCCATCGATTCAACCAAACTGTTTAAGGCAATTCCCATTTCTCCTATTTCATCTGTTCTGTAGCTGATACGTTCTTTTGGTAAAATACCTAAACCCATAGATAACAGCATTTTTTTTAGTTGCTGTATAGGTTTGGTAATAGAACGGGTTGTAAAGATGG
>JAEUTR010000495.1 GCA_016787365.1 Bacteroidia bacterium | reverse complement strand
CACACTTTTTAAGTAACCGTCTCTCACTTCTTCAAACGTTGTAAACTGCCAAGAGGTATTCATGGAAAAAGATTTATAATAAATATCCAATCCGGGACCAAGCAATAAAGCATTTACCTGTGAATTTTTAAGCAATTTATTTTTAATTTTTAATCCTTCCGTAAATTCATAATTAGCTTGTAGCGAAGGATAAAATAAAAAATCTTTATACTTCAACCTATAAAACACCGATACAAAATCGTTGTGACTATTACTTAATTTCTCCTGATAACGATTTTTTCCGTTAGCCTTATAATTTAAATTAAAACTGGCTCCCAATTTTTTTGTCATGAACACATAATTGATATAACCAAATCCATCAATACTGCCTGTTCCTGGCTGCATTTCAAAAGGTAAACGATCACTATTAGAATCGTGTGCATAAAAATTTCCGGTAGGTAATTTAATGCCTGCCCCTACAATTAATTTATGCCTAATTTTTTTATCAGCCTTTGGGGTTATTACATGAAAACCTGTATTTAAAGAGATATCACCCAAACCGGTGTGTTGTTGGTATACATCATTTATTTTAGATTTATTACTCATCAAAGGCAAAAAAACATTCAATTCCAATCGCTTTAAAACAAAATATTTAAAGCGCAATTCAAAAATTTTAAATGATTCAAAATCTTTTTTAGAGTACGTTCTATTGGTTTGCAAAGAATCTGTAATTTCCTCTCCATGCATGGTTCGGTAGGCAGATTTAGGAAAAAACTGACTGTGTGTTTGGTAATTTCTATAACCATTAAATACTCTGTACCTATGCAAAAAAGAAATGCTGCTTTTATTATCATAGGGAGTTATTCCCATATAACTGCCGCAAATATCGCAGGCAAATGAGTTAAGAGAAATTACAAATAAACAAAGTACAGCGAGTGCTTTTTTGTTTTTCATACATTTAATTTTTTGTAAGGCAATACACGTAAATAGTTCATGCTGTCAAAATGCTTTTCAACAGCTTGCGCTAACAATAGTATCAGGCTGACGCATCAAACAATACTTCAATGATCATCAGCCTGATATATTATTATAGTATTTAGTCGTTATGGATGTGGTCAACTGTAAACATATCTGCGTAATTATCTGCTATAGTTTTTGCATTTGTACCTGTAGACATAATTACTTTGGGGAATGTTGTAAAATCAACTTGTGTAGGCGATTCAAACCATTGCAATAAATTATTGACAATATGTATTTTTGGAGTAATGGTTCCTGATACATCTGCAGTGGCTGTTCCAAAGCTAGGAGAAACTGTTTTGATATTGTTTGGTCCAACAGTGGCATTCCAGCCTCCGATATGATGTTTGATGTTTTGTCCGGAAATTGTCCCTTCAAATTTTGCAAAAATATATCCTTGATTCCAGCCCCAACACATGCCATTTGCAGGATCTAATGCCCCTGTTCCCGCAGCACGGTTAGCTGCGCTATCAACACCTATTACAAACTCAACTGCTTTATAACTACCATATGGTACATTTGCTAAACTAATAGTTGTAGATGCATGATCAGCATGATCAACTATATGATAACTATTCGGTTCTGACCAAATTGAATTATCAGATTTAGTAATTTTAATATTACTGATATAATATTTATACGCTGTAACATTAAATGCATTACCTGCGAGATTAGTATAAGTTGAAGTAGATAATACCAATTCTGAATCTCCAACCATAGCTTCAAAATAAATTTCTAAATTTCCTGTATTTTGTGTAGGAACTACCGGAGCGGGCTCTGGTTCAGGATCTTTGTCTTTATCTTTTTTACAATTGGTTAAAGTTATCGCCATTAATATAATAGCTGTTATTTTAAATATATGCTTCATTTTTAATTTTTTAATTAGTTGTAATTTAATTCGTCATTTAATACTGTATTGTTTACCCAGTTTTTTAAAAGTAAAAAGGGTTTAATTAGTAATAAAACAAATTTTTCAATTTTTGATTTTTCGTGAATATTATTGTATGCTAAAATGTATTTCTTTATCAAACGATATTCGTTCAATAACATCAATACTATAGCTATAAAAATATATAGCAACATATTGTTACGGTTTTAGGTAATTAGTAATAAAACGTGAGAATGTCCAAAATATTGGACATGAAATACAAAACAATTATTTTCCCGGCGGGTGAAAAACTGAAGATAAAAAGTTATCAGGTAAACTTTTTGCTGGAATAACCTGATAATAATGTAATAAAACACTAGGAGAAAAAAGAAAGGTTATTAATCCTGTTCTTAGCTCTGATTTTTCAGCTTTATCTTTGATAGATGTGGATGAATCCGATTGGCGTTTGTCTTCTTTTTTAATTTCTTTATCTAGATAACATTTAGCAGCGCAGCAACTCATTGGCTTATTTTTATTTTCACAAACTGTTTCTGCTAGTTCTTTCTGATTATATTTAAAACTTAAATAAATCACCGATCTTGCTGCACATTGCCAGCTAAAGCTTATAAGCAAGAAAAAGGAAAATAAAATATGTAGGCGTTTTTTCAATTTTTTCTTGACTCAAATTTACTAATTAATTTAATTGCTCCCACAACATATC
>JAEUTR010000493.1 GCA_016787365.1 Bacteroidia bacterium | reverse complement strand
TTAATGCACTTAAGGCAAATAAGGCTGCACATGTTAAAATAATTTTTTTCATCTATTTTTAATATTATGAGTTTAATATTTTAATGAACGTAATGTGTTATACGAATATACAAAATCTATATTGAATTTCTCTGTATAGACCTATTAAATTGGATTAGATTAATCTACATCTGTTACTCCGCCCGAAATGATAAATTTCATAGCATCGGCACCATCAATATTTAAAGGAGTTATTTGTTCTTTTGATACAATAACCAATCTACCCGAAAATGAATAGGAATAAGGCAGGTATACGGCACATTTTTCCATTATTCCCCACTCTGCCAAACTATCCTGCGTAATAAATCCTAATTCCTGAACATTTGCCTGCGGATTAGTTAATACTAATACCGGTTTGGTGAAACGTTTTTTATTACCCATAAATGCATTCATAAAATCTTTTATAGGAGAATAAATATGACGTATGATTGGAGCATGTTCTAATTTTTTTTCCACAAAGGAAAATAATCTTTGAAATACAAATGAAGAGGCTAATAACCCAATTAAGGTAATGCAAATGAGTAATGAAATAAATGAGATGATTGTGTCTAAAAAAACGTATCCTGTAAGACCTACAAAGGAAAATACGCCCTCAAAGAACTGAAACAGCTGAACAAAAACAATAACTGTGATTCCTAGTGGGATACACAAAATTAAACCTTGTAAAAAATATTTAAAAATTTTATTCATTTTAGTTACGATATCCAGTTAATACCTTTTTTTAATTTGTTCAATGTATTTTGTTCTTCCGAATCTTGTTTGGTTTTAAAATCATATAACCAACTTGCATTAGCTGGTAAACTCATGAGAATTGATTCGATTCTTCCATTAGTTTCCAGTCCAAATTTAGTACCTTTATCATATACCAAATTAAATTCTACATAACGTCCTCTGCGTAATAGCTGCCATTGTTTTTGTTCGGGCGTATAAGGCTTTGTTTTATTTTTATGCATTAATTCTACATAAATACCTGCAAAGGCTCTTCCTACATCCTGCCAAAAAGCAAAGTTCTGTTCAAAATTCAAAAACTCATTTTGATTTAATCTATCAAAAAATATTCCTCCAATACCACGTGTTTCTTTTCGGTGATTAATAAAAAAATAATCATCTGCCCAAGTTTTAAATTTTGGATAATAGGATTCGTGATGTTTGTCACAAACAGATTTTAATTGTTTATGAAAAAAGCGCGCATCCTCATCTACAATATAATGAGGCGTTAAATCAATACCGCCACCTAACCATTTAGTACCGTTACTCATTTCAAAGTAACGAATATTCATATGTATAATTGGCACTAAAGGACTTTGTGGATGAATAACAATGGATATTCCGGTTGCAAAAAATGTTGTTTCCTGAGGTGAAGTGCCTGAAATACTGTGTTCTTTTTCTTTAAATAAAAAATCCGGCGTTTTGCCGCTTACTGCCGAAAACATAACACCTCCTTTTTCAATGACTTGGCCATTTTCAATTACTCTCGAACGACCACCACCGCCTTCTTCCCTTTCCCAGTTCTCTTCTTTAAATTTTGCTAAACCATCTTCTGTTTCCAGAGACCTGCAAATAGTATACTGTAATGTTTTTAACCAATCTGTAATACTTTCTTTAGTTATTTCCATCCTAACTTTTGTAATTGATAATTGGAGTATTTATAAATATAAACAGCTCTATTTTCAAATCCGGTTTCTGTATCCGGTCTGTAAAACTTAAATCCGGTTGAAACACCTTCCCAATTGTTTTTATCAAGGTTAAAGAAGAACTCCGGACCTTTTGTTTTGAGGTTAGATAAGTAATAAGTTGCTATATCAAATCCCTGAAAATAATACTCTGATGGGTCAGCCGTATATACTGATTGATATTGGCGGGTTAAATTGATAATTACAGAATCTTTAAAATCAATATGATTTGGTGCTGCAAAATGAAATTGCAGATTATTTAAATAATCCTGGTCTAAATTATCGATATTGGATACACTGTTAAAACCCATTAGTACAATTTCTTTTTTATCAGAAAAAATAGTTAATTGAGTAATAAAATCTTGTAAGTACACCTCGTTATGAGTAAATAAAACAACTACGTTTTTTTTACCCGGAATATATGCTGCTTTAACTCCGGCAACACCTTTTACTTCTGTTATACTATCTTTTTTACTTCTGTTATGTTTTGATAAGCCTTCATTAAATCTGTTTTTAAATGCTTTAATATATTGTCTGTCTTTAACAGTTGAGTTAACAATAATAATGTTGGAAGAACTCATTAAAGAATCTATACAATAATCTGCTAAACCTTCAATTAGCGTAAATAAAGAAGGATTAACCTTGCTAACCAATGTATTATTATATAAAATTTTATTTTGTTGTGTTAACGGAGAAATAACGGGAACTTGTATTTTTTTTGCATGATTAGAAACTAACTTAAACACTCCTGCGTAGAGTGGACCAAAAATAGCATCAAGAGATTTAAATTCGGGAGTTTTGCAAATAGCTTCCACTTGTAAAGAATCTTTTTCGTCTATATCAAATAAATGAAGATTGACTTCAAAGCCTTTTTCGATTAATGAATCAACTGCTTTTTTAAAGCCAAAATAAAAATCCAATGATAAGTTTTGAGCTGCCGGAAATGATGCTTTTGCTTTTACCAATTCATCAATATTAATGGCTTCACTTTCTGCTAATTTAAACGGTAAAAACAATCCTATTTCATAAACCTCTTTTTTTGGTTTTGCAATTAGTTCGGTGATTTTTGATTCAGGAATATGAGTGGTTGCAGCTAATGTGTGATTTGTTACAGATGCCATTGTTTTAACAGAAGATACTTTTAATATCTGCCCTTGTTTAACACCATCTTTGGCTTCAGGATTCCATTTTAAAAGATTTTCTTGAGATACATTTACCTTTTTTGATATTCCATATAATGTTTCTCCTTGTAAAACTGTATAGGTGTCAACTGCTGACATATTAGTAGTAATTGAATTTGCAGAGGAAATTTTAGGAGTATTCCCTTTTTTCTTTTCACCTATAATTAAATAATCGCCTTCTTTTATACCATTATTTAAGCCCGGATTATATGATGCTAATTTTTTTTCATCCACACCATATTTTTTAGTAATACCATAGATAGTTTCTCCTTTGGTAATTTTATGATACACATATTTGTTAGTATCAATAGTCGGAGTTTGTTTTGTGAGTAAACTTTCAAACGGAATTTTCAATTCCTGCCCATTTTTTAATCCATCTATAGCTTCATCATTTTCGGCTAAAATAGAATTGACATCCATATTATAAATTTTGGCAATTGCATATAAGCTTTGACCTTTCTCTACTTTATGTATGTAATATTTTTTACCGTTAATTGTTTTTATATCTGTTGATTTGGTTTGAGCTAAACAGACATAAGATAAAAGACATAAGATAAAAGACAAGGAGAATTTTAAGTATGTCGTTTTTATTTTAGTCATATATTACTTAATTTATTGTGCTGCTTACTAATTTCTAATTACTGCCAACTGAATTATTCCCACTCAATAGTAGCAGGTGGTTTAGAACTAATGTCGTACACCACTCTATTAACGCCTTTTACTTTATTAATAATATCATTTGATACTTTTGCTAAAAATTCATAAGGTAAATGGCACCAATCGGCCGTCATACCATCTGTTGAAGAAACAGCTCTTAAGGCAACAACTTTCTCATATGTACGTTCATCTCCCATTACACCAACACTTTGTATTGGTAATAAAATAGCTCCTGCTTGCCAAACTGTATCGTATAAACCTGCAGATTTTAAACCATCAATAAAAATGGCGTCTACATTTTGTAATAAATCTACTTTCTCTGGTGTAATATCTCCAAGGATGCGAATTGCTAAACCCGGACCAGGGAAAGGGTGACGACCAATTAACGCTGGATCAATTCCTAAGGCTTTACCTACTCTTCTTACTTCGTCTTTAAATAAACTACGTAAAGGTTCCACTACTGATAATTTCATATAGTCAGGTAATCCACCTACATTATGATGAGATTTAATTGTTGCTGATGGTCCGTTCACTGATAAACTTTCAATCACATCCGGGTAAATAGTGCCTTGGCCTAACCATTTAGCATCTGTAATCGTTTTTGATTCATCATCAAATACATCTACAAAAGCTTTACCGATAGCCTTACGTTTGGTTTCAGGATCTGATATATTTTTTAAGGCATCATAAAAACGTTGTTTGGCGTTTACACCTTTCACGTTTAATCCCATACCTTTGTATGATTCTAATACATTTTCAAATTCGTTTTTACGCAACAAACCGTTATCCACAAAAATGCAATGTAAGTTAGCACCAATGGCTTTGTGAAGTAATACAGCAGCAACACTACTATCAACACCGCCTGATAAACCTAAAACAACTTTATCGTTACCTAATTTTTGTTTTAACTCAGCCACCGTAGTGTCAATAAATGAATCAGATGTCCAAGTGCCTTTACAACCACAAATTCCTTTTACAAAATTTTGTAATAAAGCTGCGCCTTCTGTTGAATGGTAAACTTCTGGATGAAACTGAATTCCCCAGGTTTGCTCACCATTAACTGCAAAACCAGCCACTTTTACATCATGTGTGCTGGCAATGATATTATAATTTTCAGGAACTTTTAAAATGGTATCGGCATGACTCATCCATACTTGAGATTCGTTACTAATTCCCTTAAATAAAGGATTGTTGTCTTCTACAAAACTTAAGTTTGCTCTGCCATATTCCCGTGAATTGGATTTGCCAACTTCGCCACCATAAAAGTGTGCTAATAATTGAGCACCATAACAAATACCTAACAAAGGTAATTTGCCTTTAATGTTTCCTAGATTGGGATTTAAAGGATTTTCTTGCCTCACACTGTGTGGACTGCCGGATAAAATAACACCTTTGATATCAGGTGTTAATTCAGGAATTTTATTAAAAGGGTGGATTTCGCAATACACGTTCATTTCCCGTAAACGACGAGCAATTAATTGTGTGAATTGGGAACCAAAATCGAGGATTAAAATTTGTTCTTGCATAATAGCTAACAAAGATAGCTAAATCTTTTGTTTTAGAGGGATTACGAAAGAAAAATAATTGTGAAATAAGGTGAAAAACTAATCTTTACTTCTCATAAACTTCACAAGTGTATAAACACCTAAACTGAAAATACCGGCAATTAGAAATAAAATAAAAAAATCGCTTAATTCTAATGAAGATTGCATAAAATATTAAGCAGCTAACAATTTATTTTTTACAGCAAACATAACTATTCCTGCAGTGTTTGGAATATCCAGTTTACTCATAATATTTTTGCGATGTGTATTTACTGTATGAGTACTTAACTCTAATTTATCTGCAATAAGCTTATTCGATAACCCTTCGGAAATTAAACGGATTATATCTAATTCTCTATCAGTAATACCTAAACCTTGGCAAGAAACCTTTTCTAATTCAGGACGCATTACTTCTAACTCTTGAGAATTTGCTAAGAAATAAGCTACTTTACCACACAAGAAACGTTCTCCGTTATGAGTAGCATGTAATGCTTCAATGATTTCATCCTTATCACACTCTTTTAATAAATAACTTCTTACACCAGAATCTAAGGCAGCTTGCATTTCTGCTCTGCTCATATAATCTGTGATAGCTAATACCTGAAGACGTTTAAAAGTTTTAGTAATAAGTGAAATTTGCTTAGAGTTGATGTTTAATGATTGAAAATCTAACACTAAAATTCTTGGCTTATTTTTTTTAATACAAGCTATTAAATTTTCAAAACTGTCATCTTCTGTATAGTCTACTTCAAAATTAGCTGAAGAGCTTAATAATGTATAAAGCCCTAGTCTGCTTAAGTAGTTATTATCGGCTATAAGTACGGATATCATTATTAAAAATTTCTTATTTAGATTAATTTTAAACAAAGATACGTTTCATATCGGAATTACAAAATTTATCTTTAAAAAATAATTCACAGCAAAAAGTTAATTTTAAAATCATAAAGAAAATTGACTTCCCTCAATAGCTAGTTCTGTATTAAGAAAAATATTTTTGGATTCTTCTAAAAACTCGTCTAAATTTCCATATCTGGCAGAAAAATGTCCCAATAATAATTTTTTTGCATTGGATAACATCGCTATCTGTGCTGCTTGTTTGGCTGTACTGTGAAAAGTTTGTTTTGCACGGTCTTTCATCTCTTCTAAGAAAGTGGATTCGTGATACAATAAATCAACATCTTTGATATCATTTGCTAATTCTTCAAAAAATTTGGTATCACTACAAAAAGCATAACTTCTCGGGTTTGGAGGATCCATTGTTAAATCCCTATTTTTAATCGTGTTTCCATTATTATCAATGGCATCCATTCCCTGCTTTAGTTTATGAATTTCGGCAAAGGAAACATTTAGTTTCTCTAATTTATATTTATCAATATTTCTTGGCAATGGCTTTTCTTTGAACAAATAACCTGTTGTTGCAATCCGATGCTTTAAGGGTAAACTATATACTTCTACTTTATCATCCTCATATACTAATTGCTTTGTTGAATTTTGAGTATAAATAAATTTCAGAGGATAGTTTAAATAGGTATCGGAGTGTTTATGGATAATATGAATGATTTCTTCCAGTTCTTTCGGACCATAAATAGTCAGCTCATTTTTACGGCCCAATAAGTGCATACTAGCTAAAAAACCTGGTAATCCATAAAAATGATCGCCGTGTAAATGGCTAATAAAAATATGGTTCACATTTTGAAAACGTGCTTTGTATTTCCTCATTTGCATTTGAGTACCTTCTCCACAATCTATTAAAAAAAACCGCTCAGCTATATTTAATAACTGAGCGGTGGGATTTCGATTTGCAGTAGGCGTTGCCGCACTACTACCTAATATTAATAATTCGAAGGTTTGAACAGACATAATTGTTTACTCCTTCGAAGATAGTATTAATTATTAATTACCATCATACGTTTAGTTGTAACGGCATTTTTATATTTTAAACTATAAATATAAGTGCCGCTTGCTAAATCAGAAGCATTAATGGTAACTTTATTTTCTCCAACTATTGTTTTTACAGTATGTTGGCTAACAATCGAACCAAGTGTATTATAAATGGTAATAGTTGCATCATCTTCATCTTCTACATAAAATTTAATATCCGTGAAGTCGGAAAAAGGATTTGGTTTATTTTGATATAATGCCATTTTATCTTTACCCAATTCCTGAACTCCAACTGCTGGTGCAATATTTATAATATAATACTTAAGAATCTGAGGGGCAACAATAGAGGCACTTCCGCCTGAAACATTTGCAGGAACTGGACAGGTATTACCTGAAAGAATAGCCAAAGAAACATATGGCTGAACACTGATTTCCAAAGTATAAGAACCGGCAACTGTTGGTGTTCCATATATACTAGCACAATTATTAGCTCCGCCCGGAAATAATAAGGATGGTGCTCCATTAATATTTGGATTTGCTAAAGCAGATGTAGAGGAACCTAATGTTAAACCCGGAGGGCAATTATAATTAGTTATTCCGCTAGGCGTTGAAATAACAAATTTATTAAAACAAACTTTTCCAATAGTTGCGTTTGTTGAATCTTTTGGAACTTTTACTGTTAAATTTTGCTCATAAGGTTCGCCCACGGTTCCTGAAATAAAATTAGTAACACTATCAGGATAAACACCCACTTTATTACTTGATATATAAGTTGGATTTAAAGAACAGGTTGGAACTGTTTGTGAAAAAACAGAAAAAATAGTGGCAAAAATAGTAAAAATGGTTAAGTAGATTTTTTTCATACACAATGGTTTAAATTAAAAATTAAAGAGGTTCAACTCCTTGTTAAGTTAAAGTAAATTTAAAACTAATTCGGGTTAGGAATTCATTTTTTAACACTAAATTAAAGTAAAGTTTTAAACAGAAACATGTAAATATTATTGACGACCGGCCAATAAAAACATAACAGCCATACGAACGGCCACACCATTTTCAACCTGGTCTAAAATAATCGATTGGTCACTATCGGCCACATCACTTGTAATTTCAACACCACGGTTAATTGGCCCGGGATGCATGATAATTATTTTTTTAGATAAAGAATCCAACAATGTTTTATCTAAACCATACAACATCGTATATTCACGAATAGATGGGAAGAACTTAATGTCTTGTCTTTCTAATTGAATGCGTAACATATTAGCTACATCGCACCATTCTAATGTTTTACGTAAATCAGTTTCAATTTTCACTCCTAAACTTTCTATGTATTTAGGAATCAATGTTGTAGGGCCGCATACTTTAACTTCTGCACCCAATTTTTGTAAGCAAAATATATTTGATAAGGCAACACGTGAGTGTAAAATATCACCAACAATCGCTATTTTCTTTCCTTTTAAATCTCCTAATTTTTCTCTCATCGAGAAAGCATCTAATAATGCTTGTGTGGGATGTTCATGAGCTCCATCTCCAGCATTCACAATTTTAGCATTTACTTTTTTGGATAAAAACTCGGCAGCTCCGGCACTCGAATGACGCATTACTACCATGTCCACCTTCATGGCTAAGATATTATTTACAGTATCAATTAAAGTTTCTCCTTTTTTAACAGAAGAGGAAGATGCAGAGAAATTAACCACATCTGCACTTAAGCGTTTTTGAGCTAATTCAAATGATAAACGAGTACGCGTAGAGTTTTCAAAAAATAAATTGGCAACTGTTAAATCTCTTAAAGAAGGTACTTTTTTAATAGGACGATTTAAAACTTCTTTAAAATTGGTAGCGGTATCTAAAATTAATTGAATATCATTTTTAGTGATATATTTTATTCCTAATAGATGATTGACGCTTAAGTTGCTCATGGTTTATAAATATCTTTCTTTAATAATATTAATATGATGTTGGGCATGACCGCATAACATATATCCTAACGATAAAACATTAACTTCTCCTGATGCCATCAAACCTTTTAGTAATAATTCTTTATCAGATAACTGCTTGAATAATAAAATATTAGACAGTCTTACCGAATCAAACTCATCAGCTAATAACTGAATATTTGTATTTGTTAAGTTAGCATTAGCCGCATACATATTTTCATCAAAAGCCAACACTTTTTGATTATCACCTCTTGCAAAACGTAAGGCTCTGTAACTTAAAATTCGCTCTGTATCTATAATATGATTAATCACTTGTTTTACTGTCCACTTTCCTTCATCATAAAAATAATTTAATTTTTGACGAGGAATATCTTCAATAAAATCTAGTATAGTTTGGTGATTGGTTTTTAATGCGGAAATAATGTCGTCTTCAGGAACAAGATTGATGTAGTATTCGAAGTATGGAATATGATCTTTTTTTTGTGGTCTCATTGTTTGATTACGAATCTGTTACTAATTATGATTACGAATGTTTTACGAATATACAAATCAATGTTTGCTAGTATTTAAATTTCATTTTCTGTCTCTTTAGTCCCTTTAATCTTTTTAGTCTTTATTTGTCTATCAAAGTTACTCTATCTTTTTTATCAGTTTCGGTCCACTCTACTTTTACATTTTGTGTTTCAATCGAATCAATTACTAATCCTGTATATTTTGCTTGTATAGGTACATGTCGGCTAAACCTTCTATCTACCAAGACTAATAATTCTACATCATTAGGGCGGCCAAATGCTAACATAGCATCTAAACCGGCACGAATGGTTCTTCCTGTAAATAATACATCATCAACTAAAATCACATTCTTATCTTCTATAATAAAATCAATATTGGTACGATTAGGAATAAGCTCTTTTTTACGAAAATCATCTCTATAAAAGGTGATATCCAAATCGCCACAATTCACTTTTTTCTTTAAAATACCTTCTAATAATTTTTGAATACGATGGGCTAAATAAATACCACGAGGCTGTAAGCCAATAATAACGGTGTTACTAAAATCGTTGTGAACTTCTATTAATTGATAGCAAAGACGGGTAAGAGTAACTTCTAATTGTTTATTTTCTAATAAAACTCTTGGCTTCACTGGTTTAATTTTTTAAAAGTAATACTTTTTTTTCAATTAATTAAATTCTTCTTTTCCTCCCCCTGCCCCCTCCAGAGGGGGACAAATAGAACTACATAAAAATAGTTTGAGTTCTATCAGGACCAATAGATGTGATGCTGATAGGCACTTCCACTAATTTTTCGATATACTTAATGTAGTCAATTAACTCTTTTGGCAATTCACTTTTTTGAGTCATTTTGGTTAAATCTACATTCCAACCTTTTACTTCCTCATAAACTGGGGTTACATCAGCTGGTTCAATACTATAAGGTAAATAATCAATTTTTTGACCTTTGTGCATATAGTGAGTACAAACTTGTAGCGTATCAAAATCAGACAAAATATCTGCTTTCATCATCATTAATTCTGTTACGCCATTAATAGCAATCGCATATTTTAAAGCCGGAATATCTAACCATCCACAACGACGCGGACGACCAGTAGTTGCTCCAAACTCACGACCAATTTGGCGCATCTTCTCTCCTACTTCATTCTCTAATTCAGTTGGAAAAGGACCACTACCAACACGAGTACAGTATGCTTTAAAAATTCCAATCACATTACCAATACGGTTTGGTGCAATTCCCAGTCCATTACAAGCACCTGCACAAATTGTGTTTGATGATGTTACAAATGGGTAAGAACCAAAATCAATGTCCAATAAAGATCCTTGAGCTCCTTCAGCTAATATTTTTTGACCTTTTTTAATAGCGTCATTGATAAAATGTTCTGTATCAATAAAACTTAATTTGGTCATTTCTTCAATAGCCGAAAACCAAGCTGGTTCTAATTCGGCTAAGTTGTATTCAAATTTATAAAATTCTAACAATTGCTTATGTTTTTCAACTAAAGCATTGTATTTATCTTTAAAGTTAGGACTTTCAATATCACCAACACGTAACCCATTACGTCCGGTTTTATCCATATATGTTGGTCCGATACCTTTTAAAGTAGAACCAATTTTATCTTTTCCTTTAGCCGCTTCGCTAGCAGCATCTAGTAAACGATGAGTTGGTAAAATTAAGTGTGCCCGTTTACTAATAACTAATTTATTAGCAAAATCAACACCTAAAGCTGTTAGCGCATCAATTTCTTTTTTAAAAATTACCGGGTCAATTACTACACCGTTACCAATAACATTTAAAGCTGTTGGGTGAAAAATACCGCTTGGAATGGTATGTAAAACGTGTTTAATGCCGTTGAACTCTAATGTGTGTCCAGCATTTGGACCACCTTGAAAACGAGCAATAATATCGTATTTAGGAGTTAAAACATCAACAATTTTACCTTTTCCTTCGTCGCCCCATTGTAGGCCTAATAATACATCTGCTTTGATCATAATTTTACACTTTTTTTGAAAGCCTTCAAATTTACAATTAAGGCAGAATTTACAATGAATAACAAATTAACAATTTGTGGATTTTTGAACAAAATGGAATTTTATTTTAAATATCAATTTCCAATCCATCATAAGCTAACTCAATAAAAGGAGGCAATTCTTTTGAGACTTCATCGTGTAAGCCTAATTGATGAGAAATATGAGTGAAATAAGCTTTTTCAGGTTTTAGCTCTTGCATTAAATCAATAGCTTGTTGGAAAGTGAAATGTGACACATGATCTTCTCTTCTTAAAGCATTTATAACAATAATTTTTGAGCCTTTAATTTTTTGCTTTTCTTCTTCCGATATATAATTAGCGTCGGTGATATATGTAAAATCTTTTATCCGATATGCTTTTACCGGCAAGCGGTAATGAATCACATCAATAGGCAACAATTCAATATCCTTTATTTTAATAATCTCATCTGTAACCGTAAATACGTCAATTTCAGGAATTCCTGGATATTTATCTTCAGAAAAAATATAGGCAAATTCTCTTTTTAAAGCTTCCAGAACTCTTTCGGTTGCGTATACAGGCATACGCATTTTATTAAAAAAATTAAATGCTTTCACTTCATCTAAACCTGCAATATGATCTTTGTGTTCGTGAGTAAAAACAACCGCATCTAAAGTTTTAATTTTTTGACGCAGCATTTGTTGTCTGAAATCCGGACCGGAATCTATAACAACTTTAGCTAAATCACTTTCAATTAATATAGAACTTCTTAAACGGTTATCTTTTGAGTTTTGAGAACAACATACTTAACATTCGCAACAAATAATTGGAACGCCCTGTGATGTGCCTGTACCCAAAAAAGTAATTTTCATACTAGTGATTATTAATTAACCGAAAATAAACTTCCTGATTTAATAAACCAATTATTAATGTAAACAATATACCAAACATGGCTCCCCAAAAATGAGCTTCATGCCCTATTCTATCTACCGAATCATTACCTGTATTACGCTTACTTAAATAGTAACTTATACCTAAATATAAAATACCAAATACCCATGCTGGCATAGGAATAAAGAAGAATCCTAACTGAGACATTGGAGAACAGGTTATGAAACTGAATATTAATGCATTTACAGCTCCACTTGCGCCTAATGACGTATAATGAGAGTTATTTTTGTTTTTAAAATATTCGGAAATAGAAGACGCATAAATTGCTCCTGTGTATAATAAAATATAAAAGGCCATTCCTAATTTGGCATTTGGCTCGCCAACCTCACCTAGTAATAAAGGAAGTACTTGTTTTTCTACTATTGGACCAAACATCCATAACGCGTACATATTAAATGCCAAATGAATATAATCGCCATGCAAAAATGCGTGCGATAAAAAACGATAGTGCTGATTAAAATGGTTTATGGAATAGGGATGAAAAATATACTTGTACTTAATTTCAGAATTATTCATCGCATATAACGAAAATCCAACAGTAAGAAATAAAATAGCGTAAGTAATCATTATAGAGATTTAGTTTTTTGTAAAAATACAGATTTAAACCAATAAAAAAGGTTGCTATATGCAACCTTTAAAACATTTATATAAATACGTTTATTTTATAGAATTATTTAGTTCTTCAACTGATGAGTCAAACGTAAATGCGTCATTTATCATAAAGTAATTATTTTTATCAATACATCTTTCATGAGCCATTTTAGCAAGTGTTAAGCGTGTTTCTTCAAAACTAAACAATAACATAATTTCCTTAATTTGTTGTGATGACAAACAGTTTGTTTTGATAATTTGCTTAGCGGTTGAAAGTTTAGTATCATCAAAAGATTGTTTTGTAATGGTTTGTTTTGCTGCCGAAAAATTAGAACTACTCATTGCATTAGCTGCGTCGCAACTATTGGTATTTGAAACATTTTGAGTAGATGTACTAGCTGTATTCGTATTTAGATTACTGTTTGAAGTAGTTGTAGTAGTTGTTGTAGTATAAGAAGTAGAAGTTGTAGTTGAATTATTTAAAGTTGGGTCGTTTATATTAACATTCATATTAATTCCTAAACCACCCATATTAACTGAAACATTTGTATTTGCTCCATTACTACCAGTCGAAATATTTGTATTAGTATTACCTAGATTGCCCGACGTAACGGTTGTTTCTTGAGTTACAACTGTTGTAGAAATCTCAGGCATTGGTGTTGTATTAAAATGAACAACTGGAACTTCTGTAGACGGAGGAGCGGCTTGAGTAATTGGCACCTGACTAAAAAAACGTAACACATTTACCATTTTATTATTTTTCTTAATTTTGTATGTTACTTCTAAGGCTCCATTACCCTCTGCGTCGGTAACTTGCAAATATTTTTTCTCTAAAACTGGTTGTTTAGGATCTTCAAAAATAATTTTAGCAGAATAATATGGCTGATTTAAATCCACCACTTTCACATTGGTAACAGGTGTTTCATTTTGTCTAATACCATTTAAAATTAAGTAAAATTTCAATCCATCTTC
>JAEUTR010000491.1 GCA_016787365.1 Bacteroidia bacterium | reverse complement strand
ATAGGTAAACAAAAATATAAAAATATTTGAGATGACAAAGATTAAGTATGTGAAAGGTCGATTTGAGTTTGTAAACCGTTGTTTTTAATTTATAAATACTTATTTAAGATAAGTACATTTCAATTAAGCCTTCGGGAGCATCAAATTCAATGGTTTTTAAATCATCATCAATTTCAATAATAAAATCATCATTAAAAGGCAAAATGATTTCGATACCGGTTGGATGAATGACTTTTACAATTACGTTATCCGTTTTTTCATCTACTTCGGCAATATTACCAATATTGCCTAGTTTAGTATCTATAATGGCATAACCAATAAATTCATTTAAAGATTCATCGTTTTCTAAAATAAAATCCGTTAACGCAAAAGCTTTTTTGCCAATTAATTTTTTAGAAGTATCAACCGTATCAATGGTCTCTAATTTAACAATATAACCAGTGTTATTAGGACGACACTCTTCTATAAAGTAAGGAACCTGAGATCCGTTAATATCCAAAAAAATAGATTTAATACCTTCTTCATCGATATTTATAAGGTCGTTTAATCTTAAAATTATATGCCCTTTTAAACCATGTGTTTTACTAATATATCCAATCTCTTCTGTTTCCATTTTAATCTATTGTTTCGTTTCCCGCGTCAAATTTAGGTAAAGCTAACTTATATTTCACGGCTATAATTCTAATAATGATAATTAAACTCATGCAAATCGTGGCTGCAATATTTATTTCTATTTTAAAATATAGCATACTTGTGTATAAAACAGCACCGATAATGCAGGCTGTTGCATATATTTCTTTTGCAAAAATTAAAGGGATTTCATTTAATAAAGTATCGCGGATAACGCCACCAAATACCGCAGATACAAGGCCTAAAATAACCGCAGCAAAAGGATTGACACCCAACTCTAAGCTTTTTTGAACTCCTAAAATGGTGTAAATACCAACACCAACGGTGTCAAATAAAAATAAAGTACGGCGTAATTTAATGATGTATTTTTTGAAAAGAAGTGTTATTATAAAAGCGCAGATAATGGATATTAAAATATTTTTATCGCTTAACCACGAAATAGGATAGGCTCCCAACATCATATCTCTTAATGTTCCACCGCCTATGGCTGTTAAAAAACCTGTAAAAAATACGCCGAAATAATCGTGGTAATGTTTTTTATCGCGGGCAGCTAAGGAACCCGAAATGGTAAAGAAAAAAATACCAATAAGATTTAACCAATAAAACAGCATGGCATAAAAGTTAAATTTTTGTTCGTGGGGTTAATTTTTCACCTTCCCATTTAGCAACTACTGCACTCGCTACAGCGTTACCAATAACATTTGTAGCAGAGCGACCCATGTCTAAAATTTGATCAACGGCCAAAAGTAACAATAAGCCTTCGCCAGGAATATGAAACATACTTAACATACCGGCAATTACTACAAGAGATGCTCTTGGAACACCGGCCATGCCTTTACTGGTGATTAATAAAATCAACATCATTTGAATTTGGTCCGCCATACTCATATCAATACCATATGATTGAGCTATAAATACAGTAGCAAAAGTCATATACATGATAGAGCCATCGAGATTAAATGAATATCCCAACGGTAATACAAATGATACGATACGATTGCTTATTCCGAATTTTTCTAATTGTTCAATCGTTTTTGGCATGGCACTTTCAGAGCTTGCGGTACTGAAAGCTAATAAAATGGGTTCTTTTACATAAGACAGTAACGAAAAAAAGTTAATGCGTAATACCAGACAAATACTAAATAAAATACCGAATACAAAAAATAACAAGCCTCCAAAAAAACATGCCATTAAATAAGCATAACCACTTAATACATCCAGTCCTTGTTGAATAACCACGGCGGTAATAGCACCAAATACACCAATAGGTGCAAAGCTCATGACAAAATTAGTTACTTTAAACATCACATGAGATAAGCTATCCATTGCTTTAATTATAGGTTTTCCTTGTTCACCAATACTGGCTGCAGCAATTCCAAAAAACAGTGCAAAAATAACAATCGGTAAAATTTCATTCTCGGCCATCACCCTAATAATGCTATCAGGTACAATGTGAGCAATAAAGTTAGAGGCTGTTTGACCGTTTGCTTTAACAACGGCTTCGGATGCTGCTGAAGGTAAATCAAGAGCCATCACTTTTCCGGGTTCAAATAAGTTTACAATCACTAATCCTAAACTTAAAGCTAGTAGGGTAGCAAATGTAAAATAGATAATTGTTTTTCCTCCAATTCTTCCAACTGCTTTAAAATCACCAACTTTAGCTACTCCCATAACAAGTACTGCTAAAACCAAAGGAGCAATAATCATTTTGATTAAACGAAGAAAGATGTCGCTTAAAATGGAGAAGTTAGAGGCTACTTTTTTCTTAGCTTGTTTTAAATTGTCTTTATCAATTTTAGTGCAGGAAATCATTAATTGTTTCTCAACCTCAACATTTCCTTTTGATAGTTTTTGAATATAGGATTGCTCAATTTTAGGGGCATTATTGGTAATAGATTTGTTGATGCCATATCCTAAGGCAATACCAATAATCATAGAGATAATAATAATGGTAATAAGTCTGTTTTTTTTACTGAACATAGTTTTTAATATTTATAGAACGCTTCTCGACTTCGCTCGAAGTGACAGAAAGTTTATATTTAAGTTTTGTATTTGTCATTGGTAAATCTGCAATCTCAGCGGTCTATAACATAGAAGTCTTGTTTCTTAAAATATGGTCAACCAAAACCAAAGCCGCCATACTTTCTACAATAGGCACCGCTCTTGGTAATACACAAGGGTCGTGGCGGCCTTTGCCTTTTACTACAGTTTCGTTGCCATCTTT
>JAEUTR010000478.1 GCA_016787365.1 Bacteroidia bacterium | reverse complement strand
AATATTAAACAAAGTCATAAAAACCACTTTTCTAAGATTATAGGAAGGTAAATTAATACAATCAAGCGTTACGCCTGTAAAACGATCAATAGGCAATAATAAACCATAAAAACAAAATACCCTAAATACATTGGCCATTTGAATATATTCGTGCCCACCAAGTATTCCTAATAAATATTCAGCAAAAATAAAACAGAATAACATAACGGGTATATATACAAAAGTTAACATCCCACTATAATCCTGAAAAACACGTTTTACTTCATTATTTTGAGATTTCACACTATAACTCGACATTTTGGGTAAAGCAACAGAGACTATACTTCTTAACAAAATTTCAAAGGTCTCTGTTAATTTTAGAGGTACACTGTATAATGCGGCAGATTCGGCACCTAACGTTAAGCCCAATATAAATGTATCCGCGCTTTTTAATAAATTCGTTCCTATTAGCGTTCCTAAACTAAATTTTCCGAAATTCATTAATTCCTTCATTTTAGATTTAGAGTATAATTTAATATACTCTATACCAGACCATTTATTGCAAATGGCATTTAAAGAAGATGTAAAAGTTGATATTAAATGCAACTGAATAACAGTTTCAATATGCAACTTAAAAACATAAGCACTAAGAAAAACCAATATATTTAAACTCATATTAGTAATACGCATTCGTAATATTTTTGCGAACTGCATTTTAAACTGAAGAATGGATAAAGAAACAGAAATTGGTAATCCAATTATTGTAAAGATTGGATAATACATTAAAAAATAATAATAAGAGGTTTTGATTTCAAAAAAATAAACTATCAAAAAAACACTAAAGATACTGAGCGATAAAACCAGAGAAAACAGCATGCCTATGATCCATCCAGATGCTATATATTCTTTTTGTTCTGATTCGGTTGAACCTGAAGAAAAACGAACAAGAGCAGTGTGCATAAATCCAAGTCGCATCATTTCTAACAATGAACCTGCTGTTAAATAAATAACCCAATCACCGTACTCGTTAAGTTGCAATGACCTAGCTAATAAAGCAATGCCAACAAATCCTAATACTGAATACAACAAATTACCAAAAAGAGATAATGAAGCATTCTTCTTTGTCTCATTTTTCTTAAATTTATTGACCAAGTTTAATATTGATTTAATTTTACTCATCTATTCAAAATTAACTGGTTACTTGCTAAAATCTAATTTAATCCATTTTTTAACTAACTGTCTTACTCTACTACGTTTTTGTGGCACTTCTCCAATAAAGTATTCCATGTTATACCATGGCATGTTATTTAAAATCACAAAAATTGATTTGGCGTAAGTTTCACTAAAATAGCTTAATGCATTATCGTCTGAATTTTCCCATAAACGATCTGCTTTTGTAACAAGTATAGATAAATCACATTCGTTTGTAATTCCAATAGGAGTTTTTTGATCGAAGAAAGGAAGAAACTCTATTAAAACAATATCATAATCTTCTAATTTTATAGTTGTTGGTAATAAATCAACTATGCTTTCCATTTCCATATATTTTAATCCGACTGGATAATATATAACATCTGATATTTGTGAAGCTTTATGTTGTTCGTTATCTGGTAATAAAACCAATACTTTTTTATCAGACGATTTAAAATGTTCTGAAATTTTAGTTACAAAAAAGGTTTTCCCTTCATGATTTCTTGTACTGATGAATGACATAATGAAAGGTTTTTGATTTTTAGGTTTTTCCCTTAGAATTTGATAAATTTTACTAACCGTAACACCAACCATTTTTTCAATAGTTCCGTTATCAACTAAAAATTGTGTTTTTTTATTGATGAAAGGAAAACCAGAAATAACTGTTTTTTTAATCAAACTAATGGCTCTTTCAGGAGAACCAATGGTTTGATCTAATAATTCTAACATAATTAAAATTGCTATAATAAAAACCAAACCAGCAAAAGCTCCGCCAATAACTAATAATTTTCTGCTATTAGGTAATGGTATAGTTGGAAAAAAAGGAGGATCAATCACTTGTAAATTAGAGCTCATGGTTAAATTTTGTTCTCTTAATCTAGCGGCACTTAAACTTGCCAAATGATTTAAATATTCTTTTTCAGCAATACCAATTTGACGCTCCATTTTATTTAAATTACTCCCTAATGGAGCATATAAATCATAAGTTCCTTCAATTTCATTTAAACGATTGGTATAAATAGGCAATCTGGATTTAGATTCATCAGCTGTAACGGCATTGTCGACCCAAATTTTAGCTAATTCTTTATGAGTAATTCCTTCTTTAGAATTACTTTCCCCAAATAAATTTGTCACTTTATCATCCAACTCATTTTTTAATTGATTAATCTCTAAGCTTAATTTTCCAATTTCTGTTGCATTATTTTTACTATCCTCATTTTGTAAAATAATAAGTTTAGAATTTAATTCCACTAATTTGTTTCTTGTATTTAAAATTTCCGCGCTCGTTTTAAGTATTTTTTTAGAGGCTCCTAATTTTTCTTCTGAATTAGCCATTGCTGCTTCTGCACTAGCTAAAGTCATTTTTTCCTTATTAAGCTCATCAATTAAGTCTTCTCTTTTTTCAGAAATAAATTTTGTTTGTTCGTAATAGTTAATCACTCTGTTTTCTGTTCTGAAATCTTTCAATTTTTCCTCAGCAGCATTTAATCTTTCTAAAGCCAATTTAGTTTGCAATTCAAAAAAAGCAGAAACATCATTTGTTTCTCCTTGTTTAATTCCTCTGAACTTTTTAATAATAACTTCAGTAGTAATTTTTAATACATTTTGGCAAATACCTGGGTCGTTTGATTCAAACTCTAATTTCACCATATCACTACTCTCCATTCTTGTCATTTTCACATCAGAAATAGCTGAAATGCTATAGTATGGATCATTGTCTTGATTTAAAATTTTATAAATAATATTTTTTTCATCT
>JAEUTR010000470.1 GCA_016787365.1 Bacteroidia bacterium | reverse complement strand
AAATAAAACTCCTGCTTTCAGGCTGTTTATTGTAGCATTACATCTTAATTAACCTTGCTACCGATTTCTGTTTACCATCTGTTACTTCAACTATATATGAGCCGTTTGCCAGATTTGAAAAATCATATATTTTTGAAAAGTTCTCGGTTAATTTAATGTTTTCAGTTCTCACCATATTCCCTAAAATATCATATACATTCATTACTGTTTTATTTTCATTCAGTGTTGTCGTGTTAATATCAATTTTTACTGAACTGGTAAATGGATTAGGATATAACTGAATGTTGAAATTATTTGAGTTTGAATATTGATTTAAGCCTGTTGCTGCCGTTATTTTAAAAAACTTTTTATTGATATCAAAAAAGATGTTTCCGATGCTTTCTACTTTTACTCTGCAAAGCGGTTTATCGGTTGCTACTGTTGGCATAACAACGTTTTCAGAACCGTCGTTTGGAGTATTTGCTAACACAAGAGAAAATGTAGTTCCATTATCTATACTCACATAAATATTTACATTGCTACAATTAATAGGAGTTTGATCAGTACCATTTACATTCCATGAAATGAGTTGTGTGGAAGCGCTTGGATAAATAATTCCCGTTACACTTTGAGATGTTACCGCAAATGGACCAGTAGTTGCATCAACAGTTATCTGCGTAGTAGCAGAACAAACACCGCCGCCGCCCATTAAATTATCGCGTACATTTAATCTGAATTTTAAAGTTTGTGCCGAGTTTGGTAAAAATTCTCCCGCAGAAGTTGTATATGTTCCTGCTTGAACAACAGATAACTTTGGAAATAAACGTGTAGGACTTGCAACGGGAGCATAAGATCTGAAGAATGGTTTTGCTCCATTATTCCAGCTTCCGGCAGTAACACCTAAGTCAATTTCTTCCCATTGATAGGTTAAAGGATTATTGTCGGGGTCAGTTGCAGAGCCAGTTAATTGAAAAGGCGTACTTTTAGGAACTGTATAATTGATACTTGCTGAAACGGTTGGAGGATTATTACCCGTTGTTGTATTTACAGGACAGCTGTTGCCATTGCCTGTTGTTATAAAATTAGTAATTTCATCATAGCTGATGGCATGAAAATATGCAATACTATTTGGTGCAAGATCTTGTGGTGAACATATCCCTGCATAAGCCATAATCGTAACTCCGCTTCCTGGTTCAACCGCAGTTGATGCATTCCTGTTTCCACCAGCACAAGAGCCCGTACTTCCATTAAAAGTATGGTTACCTCTGAATTGATGTCCAATTTCGTGAGCAACATAATCAATATCATATGGGTCACCTACCGGATTTGGGCTACCGGTTATTCCCCTGGCTTTACTCGATCCACAAACTACACCAAGTCCGGCTAAACCGCCTCCGCCTGTACTAAATGTGTGGCCAATATCATAATTAGCAGATGTAACATTGGCATTAATCACTGTTTGACTTTCGCCAATCAAAGTAGAACCATTTGAATTTCCTGTAAAAGGATCAGTAGAAGGATCGCCATATAAAACTAAAGTGGTGGTATTAACAAGAACTAATTTAACTGCAACCTCAGTTTCATAAACGCCATCAACCCTATTAATTGTTGTTACAACTTTTGCTAAAATTTGGGCATTGGTAGGGGTGTTTGTTCCTGTACCGCATGCAGCTCTAGCATATTCACCTGTGCAGGCAACTGCCAAGCGGTAAGTTCTTAAATTTGAGCCGGCACAAACAGCAGTTGGTGCTGCTATTTGCGAGTTATGATGTTCAATTTCTTCTAAAACACCAATCTCAATCATTCTGTCACTTTCGGGTTTTGAAAAATCACTTGTATAATAAGTGATATAATCATTTACATTCCATTTACAGTAAGGGTCTATAAATACATCTCCATTAGGGCTACGAATCATGCCGTGAAATCCATATTCAGTTAAATCTAATTTTCCGCTAGCATACATATCATCTATTCCCTGTACGTTATATGTTCTAATATCAGGATGATTTTGTTGTAAAGGTTCTTCCATAACGGATGATTCCACAACTTTAAAATTTTGAATAGATCCGTCAGGCATTGGAAGACTAATAATCGCTGTTGAATTATTAGTTATTATGTTTTTGTCTAAAGGAACAGATGACAAAAACTCTTTTAATTTATTTATGTCTAAATGAAATGTTTTATACTTTTCGGGAATAATATCTCGTTTTCCGGTAATTAAAATTTCTTTCTCGTACACCGGACTCCAAATATTTTTGCCCGACTGAGCATTTGTGATTAATCCAATAATAAGACAGCCCAGAGTAATTATTTTTTTCATAGTAGTAATGATAGAGTTTAAACAATGATGAATCTAAATGATTAATCTGATAATTCAAATTTTTTGGGGTAGAAAATGAAAAAATATCAAAAAAGAATTTAATCGATGTATGTTTATGGTAAATCGATTCATTCTCTAAATTAATCCTATTCTATTTGATAAAAACATAAATCAACAATGCTTAAATTCTGTAGAAATTATGAATAAAACAAAAGAGGCTACGATTTTTTAACTATAGTATTATTGTATGTAGTCGTTTTTTTACCAATCATTAAAATCTAAATCGAATCAATTTCCTTCTCTTTTTTTAACATTTATCTGATGATTTCCTGACTAATCTCAGATGTTTTTTTCATAATTAGTTTTATATTTGTAT
>JAEUTR010000447.1 GCA_016787365.1 Bacteroidia bacterium | reverse complement strand
AGCCGAGCGTAAAATCTCCGCAGGATTTAAATCATAACCTTGAGTTAAAAATTGCATCGCTTTAGCAGCTCTTACAGGAGTTTTTAATAATCCTTCTCTGCTTGGATTTTCTCCAACATCATCCAAAATGTTTTTATACATATCAGAGATAGAGTCAACTAATTTATCATTGTATTGGTCTATTTTTTTGTAGCCAGTTATATCGTGTTCAAATTCTTCGTTTAGCATGTTTTAATTTTTTTGTTATGAATCTAGTTGTTAAAAAATAACCACATAGACACATAGGTTTTAAAAGTACATTATTAGAGTAAAAAACAGGAAACATAAGATTGGAAACGTCGCTTCCAACTATGTATTCTTATCTATAGACTCTTACTAAAATATTCATAATCGTTTTTTATGTTTCTATGTGGTTTAAAGTTATTTATATAACAACAAGATTCGATAAATGTTTATTCTCCGAAATATTCAACGTAGTTACTATCAGTTTCGTATAGTTTAATACAGTGTAATGCCGCTCCCATCTCTTTTATTTTTGGAGCTAAAATATTCCAAATAAATATAGCTACATTTTCGGTAGAAGGCATAATAGGCATTCCTTTCACATCCATATTTAAGTTTTTGTGGTCTAATATTTCAGTAACATCTGTTCTTATAACAGTACTTAAATCTTTTAAATTAACAACGAAGCCAGTATCAGGATTAATTTCTCCCTTTACGGTAACATATAAATCATAGTTATGTCCATGCCAATTTTTATTAGCACATTTGCCAAAAGTGGCGTTGTTTTGTTCTTCACTCCAAGCCGGATTAAATAATTTGTGTGCGGCGTTAAAATGTTCTTTGCGGGTAATATAAATCATAGTAAATTAACAGTTGTAAAAATACTAATTATAAATGAAGATTCTAGTCGTATCAGCCACACAATTTGAAGTAAAACCTTTATTGAATTTTCTTGGCATTGCAATACCTACAACAGGCATGAATAATGCTAATATCGATTTTGAAGATAAAGATATTCAGGTACTAATTACTGGAGTTGGCATGGTAAATACAGCCTTTATGATGGGTAGATACATTAATAGTTTATATGATGTAGTTATTAATGTTGGTGTTTGTGGCACATTTAATAGGAATTTTGAATTAGGACAATTAGTTCATATAACATCAGATATTTTAAGTGAAATGGGTGCAGAAGATGGAGAGGAATTTTTAACCTATGATCAAATAAATCTTCCAGGAGAACATGTATTTTCTGAAAATTATATTATTTCTAATCCATTTATTGATTCGTTAAAAAAAGTAAAAGGTATTACAGTTAATACAGTTCACGGAAATGAAACTACTATTAAAAAAGTACAACAGTTATACAATCCGGATGTAGAAAGTATGGAAGGCGCCGCTTTTTTTGCTGGTTGCTCTAGAGCAGGCGGTGATTTTATTCAAATCAGAGCTATTTCAAATTATGTGGAGAAGCGTGATAAAGAGAAATGGCAAATGCCTTTAGCTATTAAAAATTTGAACGACTTTTTGATAACATTTATTAAGAATGTGTAATTTGAAAATAACTACTTTTGTACATCTATAACTTATATTTCATAATTCATAACTTTTAGCATGAACTTCTCACTTGGTTTTTCTCCTTGTCCCAACGACTGTTTTATTTTTGACGCCTTAGTGCATAAAAAAATTGATACTCAAGGGATTGATTTCACGGTAGTAATGGAAGATGTAGAAGCTTTGAATAATAGAGCTTTTAAACAAGAGTTGGATATTACTAAATTGAGTTACCATGCATTTATTTATTTAACTCATAATTATGCATTATTAAATAGTGGAAGTGCTTTAGGTTTTAATTGCGGACCTTTATTGGTTAAAGATTCAAAGTCAAAAATTCAAAGTATCGATACCGCATCTATTGCTATTCCAGGTAAATATACTACCGCTAATTTTTTACTGTCATTAGCATTTCCAAATGCAAAAAATAAAAAAGAAATATTGTTTAGTGATATCGAAGGTGCTGTGTTATCTCATCAAGTAGATGTGGGTTTATTAATACATGAAAACAGATTTACCTACGAGGAAAAAGGGTTGGAAAAAATAATTGATTTAGGTGAATTTTGGGATAGCTTAATTCATGCGCCAATTCCTTTAGGTGGGATTGTGGTAAAAAGAACTATAGATTCTAAATTGCAAAAAACAATTGATAGTTTAATTAAACAAAGTGTAGAATTTGCTTTTGCTAATCCCGAAAGTTGCATGGCATTTGTTAAACAACATGCTCAGGAAATGAGTGAAGATGTGATGAAAAAACACATTGCTTTATATGTTAATGATTTTTCAATTGATTTAGGCACTGTTGGTAAAAATGCGATTCAATTACTATTTGATAAAGCGATTGAAACTAATTTAATTGAGGTGGTAGCCCCTCAAATTTTTGTCAGCTAATCCCGTCTATCAACGATATATGCTTTTCATACAAAATTTGATTCAAACTCAAAAAATTCCTTTTATATTTAGTAAAAAATAGATTTATGCAAAAATTAGTTTTATTTGCCTCTTCACTTATAATAGTAAGCAGTGCATTTGCCCAAACTTTAACTCCCGGAATTAATTTATCTTATATTGATTCATCCGTTAGTCCCAGAAATGATATTTACAAATTTGCCAATGGTAAATGGTTAAACACCCAAAAAATACCTGCAAGTGATGGTAGCTGGGGAAGCTTTAATGAAATCAATGAACGTAATGTTGCTAATTTGAAAGCATTAATGGCAGAAGTATCAAAAGATACAAAAGCTTTACCAGGAAGTAACAATCAAAAGTTACGTGATTTTTATTCAGTGGCAATTGACTCTGTTAAGGCAGATAAAGAGGGTATTAAACCTATTAAAGCAGATTTAGCGGCAATTGATTTAATAAAAACAAAAGATGAATTACTAAAAACTTCGGCACGTTTAAATAAAAAAGGAGTAACAGGCATGATAGGTTTTTATGTGTATTCCGATTTTAAAAACAGTAATGCAAATACATGTTATCTTGCTCAAACAGGATTAGGATTGCCTGATAGAGATTTTTATTTTGAACCTCAGTATGAATCTGTGAAAAAAGAATATTTGGAACATGTTGCACGTATGTTTGAATGTTTAGGGAACTATCCTGAATCGGCAAAAGCAAATGCAGCAACTATTATGAAGATTGAGACTGAATTAGCAAAAAATTGCCAAAACGCAGTTGAGCAGAGAGATCCTCAAAAACAATATAATCCATATACAAAGGCAGAGTTATTGAAATTTGTACCTAATATAAACTGGGATAGTTATTTTTCTGTAATTGGAATTAAAACACCTGAAAATATTATTTTAAATCAACCTAAATTTTACGAAGGATTAAATACGTTAATTAATTCTATTTCTATTGCTGAATGGAAAGTGTTTTTAAAGTGGAATTTAGTTCAGGCCGCTGCGCCATATTTGTCTAGTAAATTTGTAAACGAAAGTTTTAAATTTAACGGAACTGTTTTAGCAGGTAAAAAAGAAATGAAACCTCGTTACAAACGTGTTCAGGCTTCAACAGATGAGGCGTTAGGAGAAGCGTTGGGTAAATTGTATGTAGAGAAATATTTTGATGATAAATCCAAAAAGCGAGTGAACGAAATGGTTGATAATTTAATTGCAGCATATAGAGTTCGTATCGAATCTCGCGACTGGATGAGTGCTGAAACTAAAGTTCAGGCACAATTAAAATTAGACAAGGTTATTAAAAAATTAGGATTTCCCGATACATGGATTGATTATACAACATTAACCATTGGTAAAGAATCTTATTGGAAAAACGTTTCTGCTGCTCGTGAATTTCAATACAAGCGTATGTTAAATAAAATAGGCAAGCCGGTTGATAGAATGGAGTGGGGAATGACTCCTCCAACGGTTAATGCCTATTATAACCCAACATCAAATGAAATTGCTTTCCCTGCAGGAATTATGCAAGTGCCATTTTTTGATGTAAATGCCGATGATGCATTTAATTATGGAGTAATGGGATCTATTATTGGACATGAATTAACGCATGGTTTTGATGATCAGGGTTCACAGTTTGATGCCGATGGAAATTTAAAAATGTGGTGGACAGAATCTGATTATAAAAACTTCACTGATAAAAC
>JAEUTR010000283.1 GCA_016787365.1 Bacteroidia bacterium | reverse complement strand
TTATATATTTACAATCGAAATTTTGAAGTGATGTCCAAACGATTTTTACTATTATTTATATTTGTTTTTGGTATCGTAACCCTATCGAGAGCATTACCACCACCACCACCACCACCTGATGGCGGAGATGAGCCGGGATGTTGGCCACCACCATGTATCCCAATTGATGGTGGCATTTCTTTATTAATTGCTGCTGGTGCTATATACGGAGGTAAAAAACTCTACGGTAATCAAAAAGAAAAAAAATCTTTATAAATCTTCAACCCTCCTGAATAACGGAGGGTTTTTTATATATGCTGAACAGACTCAAAAGTAACACATTTCAATTTTTTATTCTTAAAGCAGGATTGTTATATGGCTTGTGCTATTTTACATATGAATTTATTATAAAGCAATATACTAAAGGAGATCAGCTATTTGTAAGAGAAATAATAAATTTATGCCAATGGATTTTTAAAGTCCTTGGTTATAAAACATTTGCCAGTAAAGAAGTAAATGATGTACAAGTATTTGGCATTGATGGATCAAACGGCGTATGGATAGGCGGTCCTTGCAATGGGGTTACACTAATGTTTCTGTTTGCTGTTTTTGTTATTTCCTATCCCGGAAATGTTAAAAACAAATTATGGTATTTACCATTGGGCATTTTAACAGTTTTCTCTATCAATATCCTTAGAATTATTGCACTTGCCCTAATGGCATACTATTGTCCACAATATCTTGATTTTAACCACACCTACACCTTCACTTTTATAGCCTATAGCGCTGTATTTGGCTTATGGATGCTTTGGGTCAATAAATTTTCCTCAAAAACCCCTATTGAAAACTAATATCAAATACCTCTTTTTTATTAGCATTTTTGCTGTTTTAGGCTTCAGCAGGGAGTTTTTGTTTGTAAATGTGAATAATCAGCTTTACAAACTCTACTATCACCATTCTAAATTTATTTTACCCAAAAGTTTATATTTCCTAAACGGGGCTGATTACTCAACTCTGTACTTTCTCAAATACCCATTTACTCTCCTTTACTTCATTGCATACTTATTTGTTAGTTATTTTGCTGTTAAGTTGATATGTATGCATAAAAAAAATGCCATTTGGGTAATATATATCTATTCATTATTATTAGTTTTGTCTGGTATATCTATGATTTATAATTATTTAATAAACAATCAACTTGGCGGAGATGAATATTCTTTCAGTCGTTGGTTGATGGGTATAGCACAATCACCCTTAGTAGCCTTTTTTATTATTGCATCGGGTAAACTTTATAACAAATTTCAAATTGAACAACAACACTAATACTTATGAAAAAAGACACCGCCATTTTTAAATTAATTAAAGAAGAAAAAGAGCGTCAAACACGCGGTATTGAATTAATTGCCAGCGAAAACTACGTAAGCGATCAGGTAATGAAAGCTATGGGAAGTGTATTAACCAATAAATATGCTGAAGGATTACCATCAAAACGTTATTATGGTGGCTGCGAAGTAGTTGATAAAGTAGAGCAATTGGCTATTGATAGAGCGAAGGAATTATTTGGTGCAGCCTGGGTAAATGTACAACCTCACTCCGGCGCACAAGCAAATGCAGCTGTAATGTTGGCTTGTTTAAAACCAGGCGATACTATTTTAGGATTTGATTTGTCACATGGAGGACATTTAACTCATGGTTCGCCTGTTAATTTCTCGGGGAAATTATACCGTGCTACTTTTTACGGAGTTGAAGAAAAAACAGGAAGAGTAAACTACGACAAAGTAGAAGAAACGGCGAAAAAAGAAAAACCGAAAATGATTATTTGTGGGGCTTCTGCTTATTCTCGTGATTGGGACTATGCTCGTTTACGTAAAATTGCTGATAGCGTTGGTGCGTTATTATTAGCCGATATTTCTCATCCATCCGGATTAATTGCTAAAGGAATTTTAAATGATCCATTACCACACTGTCATATTGTAACAACTACTACTCACAAAACATTACGTGGACCAAGAGGTGGTATGATTATGATGGGTAAAGATTTTGAAAATCCTATGGGAGAAAAAACGCCTAAAGGAGAATTAAAAATGATGAGTGCTTGTTTGGATATGGGTGTTTTTCCTGGCACTCAAGGTGGTCCGTTAGAACATGTGATTGCCGCTAAAGCTGTTGCTTATGGGGAGTGTTTATCTGACGAATATATGTTGTATTGCGTGCAAGTAATTAAAAATGCACAAACTATGGCTAAAGCTTTAGTTGAAAAAGGTTACAAAATCATTTCCGGTGGAACAGACAACCACTGTATGTTAATTGACTTACGTAGTAAAAATTTAACCGGAAAAGAAGCTGAAAAAGCTTTAGGTGAAGCAGATATTACAGTAAATAAAAACATGGTACCATTTGATGATAAATCTCCGTTTGTGACTTCTGGTATTCGTATAGGAACTCCTGCCATTACCAGCCGTGGATTAAAAGAAAAAGATTGCTTGAAAGTAGTTGAATTTATTGATGCAGCTTTAAAAAATAAAGACAATCCAAAAGAGTTAGCGAAATTAAAATCAAAAATTAATACAATGATGAGTAAATATCCTTTGTTTAAGGATTAATTGCTATTTCATTTTGACTTCGCTTAAGTGTAATCATAGAAT
>JAEUTR010000276.1 GCA_016787365.1 Bacteroidia bacterium | reverse complement strand
AATTCCAAAATCGTAAATCGTCATTCGTATTTCCTAATGTCTTTTATCAATTCCCCAAAGTAGTTTGTTTCTGAGGGTTTCAAAAAAATGTTGACCTTCAAGATTAATCATATTAAATCTAAAATCTGCTTTTTTTATAATGAGTTCCGATAAATTTTTAATGGTTTGTGAACGTGAATCTAAGGATACATTAAAGCTATCACTCCTTCCGCTTACTTTAAAACTTATAGTTTTGTTATTAGAAATAACAATCGGTCGCACATTTAAATTGTGAGGTGCTATTGGTGTAATAATAAAGTTATCCGAATCTGGAACCATAATTGGTCCGCCACAGCTTAAAGAGTAGGCGGTAGAACCGGTTGGAGTAGAGACAATTAATCCATCAGCAAAATAGGAGTTTAAAAAAATGCCATCTACATAAGTATCAATATTAATCATGGCACTCGATTCTTTTTTGTGAATCGTAAATTCATTTAAAGCATAATTTACTTCGTTAAAACAAGTGGTTTTGTCCAGTTCAATTAACTCTCTTTTGTCGAGTGTAAATTTTTCTTTTATCAAAAGCACAATGGCTTTTTCAAAATCTTCTTTGTAAACGGTTGCCAAAAAACCTAATCTACCGGTGTTTACACCTAAAACGGGAATGCCTGATTTGCGAACGTATTCAAGTGTTTCCAGCATAGTGCCATCGCCGCCTAATGAAATAACATAATCTGCTTTGGCAATTAATTCTTCGGAATTAGAATAGGTATTAACCGAAAATGATTTATTTAATGTGGAGTTTAAAAAATCCAGATAGGGTTTAAAAACAATAACTTTAAAGTTTTCTTTAGATGATAGTGCTAGAAGATTTTCTAAATAATCAGGATTGTTATCCTTTGTGTTTCTGGCATATACAGCTATAGTCATTTGTTCTTTTTTTATGCTCGACTTATTCCGATAGCTATCGGAACTAACAGACAAAATTGATTTTGCCTTGTCTCCTTTTTGTCTTTTGAATCTTTTCTCTAAATATTTAAGAAATGTAAAAACTCATCCAGTTTATTTTTCATACCACTTTCAAAGTCACTTGTTTGAAATGATGCTTTTACCACATAATTGTAGCGGTAAAATGTTTGAAGTATTCTGGACAAATCTTCTTTATTTATTTTTAATGTTACTTCAACTTTTGTACTATCGGGTACTGACGAAACGTGCGCACTTAATATTTTTGCATCGTTGCCTTCAATAATACTGGCAATTTGAGTTAATGAATAATCAGCCTGATTTACTTCTAAAACAATAACGCCACCCAGGTTTTGTACCGAGGCCATTGAGGAAATATTTTGTAATAAACCTTTTAATGTGATGCAACCTTTATATTGTTCTTTGTCGTCTAACACCGGAATTAAAGTAAGGTTAAACGACATCATGAGTTTTAATAAATCGTAAGTGTGTTGATAATTATGAATGATTGGTTTTAATAAAGGAGCTTTTAGTTCTTCTATTTTTTCTTCCGGATGGTTATAGTCCATTAAGTCATGTTCTGAAACCAAACCTATCAATTCTCTATCTTTAACAACAGCTAAATGAGATACTTTAAATTGTTCCATCCAATCAAGAGCCATCTCCACAGTATCAGTGTGTTTTAATGGAGGAATTTCGTCTGTTATTAAATCGGCAACTAGCATAAGCAAAAATACTATTTTTATTGTAAAACGCAGGCATTAAAAGTATATTGTTTTACAATGGTAATCAAGGTTTTATGAAAAGGTTTATAATTTTAATTTTTCTGAGTTTAGTCATTTTCAGTAGCTATAAAACCTTTATATTTGAACTCAAATACTATGATGATTTCTTTTGATAATACCGAAAATGCTTTTAAAGCAAAGTCCAATAATGATTTAAACCGTTCTTATTGGTTGTTTAAAATGGTTGGTAATCCAGCGTTAGTTAAATTTGGGGCAATTGCAGCTCCTATAGGATTGGCTATAGGATTTAAAGGACTGATTAAGAGTACCATTTTTAAACAATTTGTTGGCGGTGAAACCATTAATGAATGCGATAGAACTATTGCCGAACTTGGTAAATATAATATTGGTACTATATTGGATTATAGTGTAGAGGGTAAAGAAAGCGAAGCTGATTTTGATGCTTGTTGTAAGGAAACCATTGAAACGATTCATAAAGCTAAAAACGATAAACATATTCCTTTCTCTGTATTTAAGGTGACTGGTTTGGCACGTTTTGCTTTGCTGGAAAAAGTGAGTGCCAAAGAAAAATTAACAGATGCTGAATCTCGGGAATATGAAAAAGTGAAACAACGTGTGTATCAAATCAGTAAAGAAGCTCATGCTGCTAATCAGCCCTTGTTTATTGATGCGGAAGAAAGTTGGATACAGCCTGCCATTGATGCTTTAGCGGATGAAAATATGGCGTTGTTTAATAAAGAGAAAGCTATTGTATATAACACATTTCAGTTGTACAGAAAAGACCGATTACATTTTTTAAAACAAACTATAGCCAATGCAAAGGCCAATGGTTTTTTTGTGGGTGCTAAATTGGTTCGGGGTGCTTATATGGAAAAGGAAAGAGCAAGAGCTATTGAAAAAAAATATCCATCTCCCATTCAGGATACAAAAGAGGATTCTGATATCGATTATAATTTAGCGATAGAGGAATGTGTTAAAAATATTGATATGACTAGTTTTTGCGCAGGTACTCATAACGAAAAAAGTAGCTTGTATTTAGTAGAGCTATTAAATAAGTATGCGATTTCAAATTCGGATAAACGAATTTTCTTTTCTCAGTTATTAGGTATGAGCGATCATATCAGTTATAATTTAGCTTTGGCAAATTACAATGTGGCTAAATATGTTCCTTATGGTCCGGTAAAAGAAGTGTTACCTTATTTAATCAGAAGGGCTCAGGAAAATACTTCTGTAAAAGGACAAACGGGTAGGGAACTGGGATTGATCATCAAGGAAAAACAGAGACGCAAATTGAGTTAATTTTTTAATAATTCAGATTCCTTTTAAATAAAAAAAATCCCCGTTAATTCTGTAACGGGGATTTTTTTATTCTGCAAGTTTTGCAGGTGTTGTTTCTTTGTTTTGATCTTTAAAGGCATCAAAATCAAATGTTAACGTAAAGCGTAATGTGTTTTGTAATGGGTTACGTTGTGTAATTGGAATCAAATAAGCCATATCTAAACCAAATACATTGTATCTTAAACCAATACCAGCTGTAAAAAATTTACGGTTACCTTTTGTTTTTGCTTCGTTAAAATATCCGGCTCTTACGGC
>JAEUTR010000331.1 GCA_016787365.1 Bacteroidia bacterium | reverse complement strand
AAAGTTAAATTTTCTATATAGATATTGAGTGCTTCTTTTATTTTTTTTTGTTGGATATAAATACTAGCAATATTACTATTGATATTGGCAATTAATTTTTTGTTTTTTAGCTGTTTAGCAATTTTTACAGCTAACAAAAATTCATTTTTTGCTTCTTCGTTTTTACCAAGCGTTTGATACATTCCACCTATATTATTTCTTGTAGTGGCCTCATAGTATAAATCTTTTTTTAATGTAGCATAATTCAATGCTTTATACATTCTATTTAAACTCGAGTCATTCTTCAGCTCTGATTGATAAATTCGGCCTAAAGCCATATTTATTAATATTTGAGCCATTGTATCATTTGCTTCTGTTTTTTCTTTTTCTTTATAAAGTTTTTTTGCTTTTTTAAAATTTCCTTGATCTATCCATATATAGCTGCGCTTTAACTCAATAATATTTTTCAACTTATTATCTGGATGTTTAGCTAAAATACTCAGGGCTGAGTCGTAGTAATTATTTGATTTTTTGAAATCAGTTCTGAAATAATAATAGGTGCCAATAATATGTAGAACATCTGCTTTTTTTTGGGGAGACTTAAGATTTGTAGAAATAGTTGTTAATTTCCCTACTATGTTGAAAAATGAAACCGTATCATAGCTTGACAAAATTTGTATGCTATCTCTTAATTTTTGAAAATCATTAACTGAATTTTGAGATACTACAAATTGATAGACAAAAATTTGTATTAAAATTAAAGGAATACTTTTTTTCATTTAAACCAATGGAATATCAATTATAACGGTTGTACCTCTTCCTACAGAAGAATCAAAATGAACACTTCCATTTAAAAATTCAATGCGCGTTTGAATGCCTTTTAATCCAAGCCCTTCAAATGTATCTATTTGTTTAGTATTAAATCCAACCCCGTTATCCTCAATCATTACACTTAATTCCGTTTCGTGCCTTACCAGTTGCATACTTATTTGTGAAGCCTGGGCGTGTTTAATAATGTTAGTTACAATTTCCTGAATAACTCTGTATAAAACAGTTTCAATTTGATTATCCAGTCTTGTATCCAGTCCAACAATTTCCAAATCTACTTTTAAAGTTGGAGCATTTCCTAGTTTTGTAATAAACTCCCTTACGGCACTTGCCAATCCTAATTTTATTAAAGTGTTTGGCATCATGTTATGAGATACAGCCCTTACTTCCTTTACGGAATCATCTACTAAGCTTAATGCATTTTGCATAGCCGCTTTTTGTTCTTCTGTTTGAACAGTTATTTTTGACTCTAAATTACTTAAGTTCAGTTTAGCGGCACTTAATAATTGTCCAACACCATCATGTAAATCTTGGGCAATACGTCTGCGTTCTTTTTCTTCCGCTTCCAAAATAGATTTTGTCCTGATTTCTTTTTGATGCGCAATTTCGGCATCTAATTTGGCTTGTTGTTCAATTTGTTTTTTACGATAAAATAAAAACCCAGTAATGGCTAACAATAACATTAAAATAATAATAGAAACAATAATGATGTTTTTAATAAATGCTTGTTTTTCTTTAGTCTCTATTTCTGCCTTATTTTTCGCTAATTCTAAATCTTTTTTCTCAACATCAAATTTTACTTGCATCTCTGCAATACTTTTATCTAAACGTGTTCCATATAAGGAATCTTTTAATACAATTAATGAATCTGAGTATTGAAATGCTGTTTTTAAATCTCCCATTTTATCATAATACACGGATAAATTATTATATAAGTTTTCTAAATTATCAGGATTATTGGTTTGTGCATAAAGTTTACGTGAGTAGCTATAATAGTATAGTGCTTTTTTTGAATCTCCAATTTGCATATTTAGCTCTCCTAAATTATTGGCAATAGAGGTTTGCCCGTCGTAATTTCCTGCTTCTTCAAATTTTTTGAGTGCTTTTTCTAAATAAATAATAGCTTCCTTGGGTCTTTCCATCATTACATATAGGCCGCCTAGGTTGTTGTAATTCCATGCAACAGACGTATTGTCGTTTAACTTTTCGCGTATTGCCGTCGATTCTAAGAAAAATTTTTCTGAAGAATCTAATTGCCCGTGTTCTGCATACAAAAT
>JAEUTR010000326.1 GCA_016787365.1 Bacteroidia bacterium | reverse complement strand
CTCTCTCAATCAAGGTTTTGCTGATGGAGATTATCATTATTTTGTTGATTTAACTTCGGTAAACAACGACAAACTAACCATTAAATTAATTCCACCGGATATTACAGATAATGAAACTGTATTTATGTTTCCGGCAATGGTTCCAGGCACTTATGATGTGTATGATTTTGGAAGATTTATTTCGAATTTTAAAGCAGAAGGCAAAGACGGTAAAATAATTACTATTGAAAAGCTGGATAAAAACTCATATAAATTATCACCTGCCAATGCTATTAAAGAAATTAGCTATGATGTAGAAGATACCTGGGATACGGATATTAAAGAGAAAGTAGTTTTTGAACCGGGAGGAACTAATATTGAAGAAGGAAAAAATTTCTCTTTAAACACCCATGGCTTTTTTGGGTATTTTAAAAATAAAATTGAAGCAAAATTTATTTTAGAAGTAACTAAACCAAAAGGCTTTTATGCTTCTACCAGTTTAACCGATTTAAACAGTACGGATACAAAAGATGTTATATCTGTTTTTAATTATCACGATTTGGTTGATTCTCCAATTATGTATACTCTGCCCGATACAACAACTATTCATATCGGTAAATCTCAGGTTTTAATTTCTGTGTATTCTCCAAACCATATTATAACATCTGATTTTATTGCCCGTAATTTACATGAACTTTTACTGGCACAAGCAGACTATTTAGGTGGTGAATTACCTATTGATAAATATGCTTTCTTATTTTATTTTACCGATAAAGCAACTTTAAGTGGTGCTTCAGGAGCATTAGAACATTCTTACTCATCATTTTATGTATTACCTGAAGCTGATACCGCAGCGCTAGCTCAGGAAATAAGAGATGTATCTGCACACGAATTTTTTCACATTGTTACTCCATTAAGCATCCACTCAAAAGAAATTGGGAATTTTGACTTTAATAATCCTCAAATGAGTAAACACCTTTGGCTATACGAAGGCTTAACAGAATATGCGGCACATCATATGCAGGTTAAAACCGGTTTAATTGAGTATGACCTGTTTTTAGATGTTATGATTGGGAAAATGCAAGATGCCCGACAAAATTATAATGATACTGTTCCATTTACCGTAATGAGTAAATATGTGTTAGACAAGTATAAAAAAGAATATGGTAATGTCTATCAAAAAGGAGCTGTTATTGGTATGTGTTTAGATGTGATGTTACGATACTATAGTAATGGAAATTATGGCACACAGGAATTAATGAAAGATTTATCTAAACAATATGGCAAAACAAAATCATTTAATGATGATGACTTATTTAATGACATTGAAAAATTAACCTATAAAGAAATCAGGTATTTTTTAGATAATCATGTAAGTGGCTCAAAACCTTTGCCATACCCCGAAGTTTTTGCAATGGTAGGATTAAATTATACGGATAAACGCATAGAAGAAAGAATTACATTAGGCGGAATATCAGTGGGATATAATCCAACAACTAACCGATTAGTGGTTGTAAATACGGATAAATTAGATGCTTTTGGAAAAAAATTAAAGTTTAAAGAAGGCGATGAAATTATGACGTTTAATAACCGAAAACTAACTCTTGAAAACATAAAAGATGTATTAGGTGGCTATATGCAAAATGCAAAAGCAGGTGATAAACTGGTGATTGAGATTTTGAGAAAAGATAAAAAGGGAAATGAAATTGTGAAAACATTAAAAGCAAAAGTAAAACCCGTAAAAGTAACCGAAACTGATATATTGGAAATTAACGAAAAAGCTACCGAACAACAAGTGCTAGCAAGAAAAGCCTGGTTAGGAATTAATTAAAATGAATAAAAAGCAAAACATATATTGGTACTGTCAATTTATTGGCTGGTCGTTATATGCTGCTATTAATTTATTTTTCTTTAAACTTAGTTACGGCACTAATTTTCAAGACATCTTACTGTTTTTAATATGGTTGCCATTAGGAATTACCATTACTCACGTATACCGTTATTTTATTTTACGATTCAATGTATTAAAAATTAACCTGTTTTTTCAAATCCCAATACTTATCGTATCGTCATTAATTATGTCGATACTGTTCTTTATTATCAATATCAGTATTGTTAACTTATTTAGTCAAACTACCGAGCAAATAGATTTACTGGCTGCAACTTCAAAAATATTAAGCCTGGTATTAATATTTATTATCTGGTCGGTTATTTATTTTGGATTTCATTTTTTTGACAATTACAAAAAAACTGAAATTCAAAATTTACGATTAGAAGCTAATACAAAAGAAGTTGAGTTAAATAAATTAAAATCTCAACTTAACCCGCATTTCATGTTTAACAGCATGAACAGCATCAGAGCTTTAGTAGATGAAGATCCTAAAAAAGCAAAAATAGCCATTACACAATTATCCAATATTTTGCGTAACACACTGATGATGCACAAAAACAGATATATCTCTTTGGAAGAAGAATTAGTTTTAGTAAAAGATTATCTAGAACTGGAACACATTCGTTTTGAAGAGCGATTAAATTTTAATTTCAATATTGATCCTAAAACCCTTGCATTAAACGTACCACCAATGATGGTTCAAACATTAGTAGAAAATGGCATTAAACATGGTATCAGTAAATATCCTGAAGGTGGAACTATTTTAATTAATACGATAAAAACAGAACAGTATTTTGAAATAGAAATCATTAATACCGGACAATTAGCATTAAATACAAAATCAGATTCGGGTGTAGGCGTTGAAAACACAACAAATCGATTGGAACTATTATTTGGAAAAAAAGCATCCTTTTCTCTTAAAAATCTAGATGACAAAAATGTCATCAGTAAAATTATCATTAACAATTAAAACTTTATAATATGAAAGCTATTATCATAGACGATGAACGTTTAGCAAGACAAGAGTTAAAAAATTTGTTGGCAGCTCATAAAGAAATTGAAGTCATTGCCGAATGTAACAATGCGCAATCTGCAAAAGAAAAAATTGCTGAATTAAATCCGGATGTCATTTTTCTAGACATACAAATGCCAGGTAAAACAGGTTTAGAGTTAATAGAAGAAGTATCTGCCCTACCCGATGTTGTTTTTGTGACCGCATATGATGAATATGCAATCAAAGCATTTGAGGTAAATGCTTATGATTATTTATTAAAGCCAGTTTCTCCGGAACGCTTAGCCGAAACAATAAAAAAGCTAACCCTAAAAGAGACTTCTGAAAGAAAAGAAAATACAACCCCTTTAAAAGAAACCGATCAGGTATTTATTAAAGATGGTGAAAAAACCTGGTTTGTGCGCTTAAGTAATATTCGTTTATTTGAAAGTGAAGGAAACTATGTACGTGTGTATTTTGATAATTTCCGTCCTTTAATTTTAAGAAGTTTAAATAGCTTAGAAGAACGCTTGGATGAAAAAACATTTTTTAGAGCAAGTCGCAAACATATTGTTAATTTAAGTTGGGTAGAAAGTATTGAAACGTGGTTTAACGGCGGATTAATGGTTAAACTAAAAGGTGGTCAGGAAATCGAAATTTCCCGCCGTCAGGCAGTGAAATTAAAAGATATGATGAGTTTGTAAGTTAAACGTTAAATGTTTCTCGTTTGAAGTTTGTAACTTTGCAAAACAACTAGAAACATGTAACAAGAAACAAAAATAACATGATTGACGATAAAGATATACCCGAAGAATTAAAAGGCGATATAGTACCTGAAATAAATCCGGAAAAATTGTTTGACGAAAACGAGTATTCCACCATTATTATTGGTTCTGAAGGCATGTCTAAAAAAGACACCAATAATGCAGATGCGGTTACTATTTTAGTAAGCAGCAAATCTACCCGTGAAGAAAAAGATGACGCTCTGAAATATTTAAAAGAAAACAATGCCCAATCTTTTATTTTAAATGCTATCACTAAAACCAAAAACTCTGCTCATAAAGCTTTAATTATTGCTGCGTGTTGGGAAACAGGGCTAGATTTCAGTAAGGATTATGCGTTTTTTATTAATTTAATTTGTGACAAAGATTTCCTTGTATCTTTTGAAGCGTTTACCGTTATACAGGAAATGGAAGCGGAAATTGACGAAGCTACTTTAAAACAATCTTTAGATACATTAAAGAAAGTAAAAGAACCAATTGTTTCAGTTACCGATGCCATTCAATTAATTGAACAAAAACTAAACGCTAACCATTGAAAAAAAATATACTCTACGGATTATTCTTAAATTTCTTTCTTATGACTTCAGCTGTGTTTTCTCAGGAAATAACAGAAGAAGTGAAAACTATAAAAGTTAAGAAAGAAAAATTATTTGTAAAAGCTGCTTTTGACGATACGGAGTTTAAAGTTATTGCTTTTGACAGATATGGAAATCCACATGAACAAGCCATTAAATCTTTTACTATTCTTTATAAAGAAGGCAAAACAACCTATCAGGCACCAGTAGAAGGAAACACCTTTCCTCAAAAAACAATAGACTTTTTAACTAAGAAAAAAAAGTTGGCTACTAAGATTTGTTTAACAAATATAAAAGCAGAAGATAAAACCGGTCATATAGAGAGTTTGCCCGACTTATGTGATATTGTTATTTTTCCGGATTGCAAAAAAGTAACTAAACATCAATAATATTTATAACTTTTCTCCGTTGTGGTAATTTTCTGATTTAGTGACGTTGCCTTTATCATCGTAGTATGTCCAGGTTCCTTCTTTTTGATAATCACCCAAATCTTTTCTAAAAAGCATCGTACCTTCTTCTTTCAATCTACCATTTTCATAAAATTCTTTTTTCAGATATTTCTTTGACTTTTTATCAATTAAGTCAAATGTTGATTCAGGAATACCACTGGCAAAATAGGTATAACGCTTAAATAAGTACTCAATATTTTTATCATTCTCTTCAACATATTCCGGCATTCCGTTTTTAAAAAAATCATATTGATTTTGTGGATTTCCTTCATAATAATTTATTGTTGAACGAACTTTTCCGTCCTCATAATAAATCTCTAATTTACTGTGTTTTAAATCTGTACTTGTAAACGAACGTTCCACTTGTCCATTTTCGTAATAGTTTTTAAATACCTTTATAAAACCATCTGCATAAAAACCTTTATGAAGTAACTTTCCGCTTTCATAATAATCTTCCTGCCAACCTTGGGCGTTATACCCATCTTTGGTATATCTCATCGAATCTCCACCCATCATTGGTACCAATTTGTTGTATCTGATGATACCATAATCAGGATCGATGATTTCTGATGGTTTGTATTTTTTTAACTGAGGAACCTGACTGGAAAAAGATTGCGAAAGACCAACAACAGATAATGTTAATAATAAAATAAAATATGTTAATCTGCTAAAAACCATGGTTAATCTAAATGCAATTTGTGTGCAAAATAATAAAAATAAGCTTATAATAAACGTTAAAATATTAATGTTTTCCAGAAGATGCCAAATAGCGCTCTGCATCTAAAGCACCCATACACCCACTTCCGGCAGCTGTTACAGCCTGACGGTAAGTTTTATCAGCGCAATCGCCTACTGCAAAAACACCTTCAATATTTGTTTTTGTAGAACCGGCAATTACATCAATATATCCCAATTCATCCATATTAATTTGCCCTTTAAAAATATCGGTATTTGGTTTATGACCAATAGCAACAAAAAAACCTGTTACATTTAAAGTACGTAACTCATTGGTTAAGCTATTTTTAACAACAACTCCCTCAACCATTTCTTTACCTAAAATATCATGAGTTTCACTGTTATAAACAATTTCGATATTTTCCGTATTCTTTACACGATGCTGCATGGCTTTACTGGCACGCATTTCGCCTTTACGAACAATCATGTACACTTTTTTACACAACTTAGAAAGGTATGTAGCTTCTTCAGCTGCTGTATCTCCTGCACCAACAATAGCCACTTCTTGTCCTTTATAAAAGAAACCGTCGCAAACAGCACAAGCAGATACGCCACCTGCATTCATTCGTAAACGGGTTTCGTTTTCTAACCCTAACCATTTTGCTGATGCTCCGGTAGAAATAATTACTGTATCCGCTGTTATTTCAGTAGTTTCATCAATCCAAATTCTTTTTGGATTAGAAGTTAAATCAGCTTTTGTAGCCAAACCAAAACGCACTTGGGTTCCAAATCGTTCAGCTTGAGCTTTTAAATCTTCCATTAATTCAGGGCCAGTTACACCTTTAGGATATCCCGGAAAATTATCTACTTCAGTTGTTTCTGTTAATTGTCCACCTGGAGTTAATCCTGTATATAAAACAGGTTTTAAATCTGCACGGGATGCATATATAGCTGCAGTGTAGCCTGCGGGACCAGAGCCTATAATAAGGCATTTGATATGTTCGATTGTAATTGACATAGTTCGTTTTTTTGCGAGTACAAATTTACTATTATTAAAACTTAAAAGTTTTGAAAGTTAAAAAGTTTTGAAAGTTTGATTTTTAGAGAAAAGGAGAATACTAAAAAAGATGATTTAATCGGGTCTTATATTTAGTAAAAAACCACAATCCCATTAAACAACCAAAAGAATTAGCAATAAAATCAAGCCAATCTCCACTTCGGTGACTAAAAACGGTAGCTTGCATAATCTCGAGTAAGCCTCCATAAAGTACACAGGATAAAAGAATTAGTATGATTGATAAATTGGAAAGTTTATTAATTTTTAGGAATGAAATTAGCCATAAACAGCTTAAAACAAAAAATATACTAGCGTGTACAAACTTATCAAAACTCAATAATTCGAGCCAATTAGTAGTTGGAATATATTGCCCCGGAGTACAACATAGCACAAAAATAATTAGTGTCCATAAAAAGGCGGCTAAAAGACTATATTTTAAAAGTAGTTTTATCATAAAAACAAAAAACCTTCTGATAAACAGAAGGTTTTAAAATAATATTTGATTAAATATTAAGCTCCAATTAATGCTTTATAAGCATCAGCAGATAACAAATCAGCTAATTCAGCCTCATTATCAATAGAAACTTTAATCATCCAGCCTTTTCCATAAGGATCAGTATTTACTGATTCAGGAGCGCTATCTATGTCTTTATTCATTTCTAATACTTTCCCGGAAATTGGCATAAACAAATCAGAAACTGTTTTAACAGCTTCTACTGTACCAAAAATCTCTTCTCTGGCAACAGTTTCACCAATTGTTGTAATATCTACATAAACGATATCACCTAATTCTTTTTGAGCAAAATCAGTAATACCGATGATTGCTACATTGCCTTCTACACGAATCCATTCGTGATCTTTAGTGTACTTTAATTCTGATGGGAAATTCATATAATTGTTTTTTAGTTTTAGTGCAAGTTTTGACAAATATATAGGTTTATATTAATTTTTTAAAGAAATAAGTTATCAAATTAATAGCAAAAAAAGGTTTAAAACTCTATTTGTATTTATGCCTTACAGATTTTAGATTTACATCGCTTAAATACGAGGACATTTCTTTAATTTAATGCCTAAATAATAATCTATCTAAAAAAAATGAAAAACATTACAGTTATAGGAAGTGGTACTATGGGAAATGGTATTGCTCATGTGTTTGCTCAATTTGGTTACTCCGTTAATTTAGTAGACATTAGTGAACCTGCATTACAAAAAGCTTTAGCAACTATTTCAAAAAACATTGACAGGCAAGTAGCTA
>JAEUTR010000318.1 GCA_016787365.1 Bacteroidia bacterium | reverse complement strand
AATAATGAACACAACGAATTAGGAACAGTGAAGCATGTTTCGGGCATGTTTAAAACCTGGTTTATTGATTATGCCTCTTATGTAATTTTAGAGCGTGCCGTGCCTGCCATGGAAGATGGTTTGAAACCGGTACAACGTCGTATTTTACATAGTATGTGGGAACTGGAAGATGGACGTTATAATAAGGTTGCCAACTTAATTGGTAACACCATGAAATATCATCCGCATGGTGATGCGAGTATTGGTGATGCCTTGGTAGCCATCGGACAAAAAGATTTATTGATTGATTGCCAGGGGAACTGGGGTAATATTTTAACCGGAGATAGCGCAGCTGCTCCCCGTTATATTGAAGCACGATTATCTAAATTAGGACAGGAAATTATTTTTAATCCTAAAACTACTAATTGGGGATTAAGTTATGATGGCCGTAATAAAGAGCCAATTACGTTACCTGTAAAATTTCCATTAGTATTAGCACATGGTGTAGAAGGGATTGCGGTTGGTTTAGCTACTAAAATATTACCACATAACTTTAACGAGTTAATTGATGCATCTATTCAGATATTACGTGGACGTAAAGCGGTTATTTATCCTGATTTTGTAACAGGCGGTATTGCAGATTTTAGTGATTATAAAGATGGTTTACGAGGCGGTAAAATTAAAATCCGAGCTAGGGTTAAGGAATTAAATTCTAAAACATTAATCATTTCTGAAATTCCTTTTGGAACAACTACAGGCTCTTTAATTGACTCTATTTTAGCAGCGAATGATAAAGGGAAAATTAAGATTAAAAAAGTAGAGGATAATACGTCTGAAAATGTAGAAATTTTAATTCATTTACAACCGGGTATTTCTCCTGATAAAACAATTGATGCTTTATATGCGTTTACTAATTGCGAATTAAGCATTTCTCCGAATGCATGTATCATCGAAGATCAGAAACCTCGTTTTGTTGGTGTTAGTGAAATTTTAAAAATATCTACTCAGCAAACATTGGCTTTATTAAAACGTGAGTTGGAAATTGAGTTAAGTGAACTTCAAGAAAAATGGCATTTCGCTTCTTTAGAAAAATTATTTATTAAAGAAGAAATGTATATCGACTTTAAGAAATATTCTACTAGAGAAACTTTATACGAATATTTATATGAGCGTTTTAAACCACACCGTAAAAAACTAATCAGAGAAATTACAGACGAAGATTTACAACGTTTAACTCAAATTCCAATGATTCGTATCACGCGTTTCGACAGCATTAAAGCTGAGGAACACATGAAAGAATTAGATGCTAAAATTGAAACCGTAAAAGGTCATTTAGCTAACTTAATAGATTACGCGGTTGAGTATTTTAAAAATTTAAAGAAAAAATACGGAGCAGGCAGAGAACGTAAAACAGAAACAAAAGAGTTAGAAACTATTGTTGCTACAGAAGTAATTATGGCTAACGAAAAGTTATACGTGAATCGTGCAGAAGGTTTTGCGGGTAAGAGCTTGAAGAAAGATGAGTTTGTATGTGATTGCTCAGACTTGGATGATATCATTGCCTTTACCAAAGATGGTAAAATGAAAGTATTTAAAGTGTCTGATAAAGTATTTATTGGTAAAGACATTATATACATTGCTATCTTTAAGAAAAATGATGAGCGTACAACGTATAATATGATTTATACAGATGGACCAAAAGGAGTAACGTTTATCAAACGCTTTAATGTTACAGGTGTTACACGCGAAAAAGAATATGACTTAACCAAAGGTACTGCTAATTCAACAGTACATTGGTTTACTATTAATCCAAACGGAGAAGCAGAAAAAGTTCAGGTAATTTTAAAACCGGTAGCAGGTTTACGTAAGTTTGAATTGGATATTGATTTTGCTGAAATTCCGGTGAAAGGAAGAGCTTCTACAGGAAATATTGTTACAAAATATGCAGTTAAAAAAGTATTATTAAAAACAAAAGGCACTTCAACATTAGCCGCCGAAGATTATTGGTTTAATGATGCTGTACATCGTTTAAATAGAGAAAACAAAGGAACCTATTTAGGTAAGTTTGCAGGAGAAGATAAAATTTTAACCGTTACAAGTAAAGGATTTTATAAATTGTATACATATGACATCCTAAATCACTTTGATGAAGATATTATCTTAATTGAAAAATATTATCCTGAGTTAGTGCTGTCTTGTATTTATTATGATGGTGAAAGTAAATCGTATATCACCAAACGTTTTGTGCCTGAAAACACAACTAATAAAACATTAATTATTACAGAGAATGAAAATTCGCGTATAGAATTAATTACATCTCAAATATTACCAATTGTTGATATTAAATTCAATAAAGAAAAAGACAAAGTAATTCCAGACGAAGCAGTTAATTTGGTAGAATTTGCTCCAATGGTGAACATGAAGGCCAAAGGAAAAAAATTAACTTCGTATAAAGTAAAAGAAATCAATCTACGTTTATCGGAAGAAATTATTTTAGATGATTACGATGAGGCAGATGAAGGTATTGGTGATAATGGAATGTCACCGATGGAATTACATCGCCGGGCTATGGAAAAATTAGATAGCAGTAATTTTAAAGGAAAAGACGGACAAATTAATTTTGATTTTTAATTATAAAACTTAAAACCCTGCCAGAGTTCTAAACTCTGGCAGGGTTAGTTTAGTTACTGAACTATGTTTTTTTACAATCTTGGTATATATGCTTTTCAAATTGGATTAAAACTGGCTTCGCCGTTTAATCCAAAAGCTAAGTTATGGGTTGAGGGAAGAAAAAACTGGGAAGATACTTTAAAATCAAAAGTAACGAGTTTACAATTAGAACATGCTGTTTGGTTTCATTGCGCTTCCTTAGGGGAATTTGAACAAGGCAGACCTGTGATTGAAAAATTAAAAAAAGAAAACCCACAACAGAAAGTGGTTTTGACTTTTTTTTCTCCTTCTGGTTACGAGATTCAAAAAAATTATCCTTATGCGGATTTAGTGACTTATTTGCCTGCAGATACAGCTAATAATGCACTTAATTTTTTATCTATATTAAAACCTGAGTTAGCCATATTTGTGAAGTATGAATTTTGGCTAAATTATTTATTTGCTTTAGAACATAAACATATTCCTACATTTTTAATTTCAACGGTTATTAAAAAACATCAATCATTTTTTAAATGGTATGGTGGTAATTTTCGTAGAGCTTTAAAAACGTATAAAACTATTTATACTCAGGACGTTCATTCTATAAAACTGCTGAGGGTTTTAAAAGTTAGTACTGGTGTTTTGACTGGAGATACTCGTTTTGATAGGGTATTGCAAATTTGTTCGGCACCAAAGCAAATTAAAGAAATAGAAGATTTTGCAAAAGATTCGTTTGTGGTTGTGGCTGGTAGTTCTTGGCAAAAAGACGAGGATTATTTAATTGAGTCTTATGTTCAGTTAAAACAAAAGCATCCTCAACTTAAATTAATTATTGCTCCACACGAAATAGATAAAAAAAATATTGATCGTTTAAGTAATCTGCTAATCAAAAATAAATTACCATTTCATTTATTTTCTGATAATCCTCCGGGTTATACAGATTCTATTTTAGTGGTTAATGCTATAGGTTTTTTATCTTCTATATACCAGTATGGTACAGTAGCCTTTATTGGCGGTGGTTTTACAAATGGTATTCACAATATACTGGAACCAACGGTGTATGGTTTACCTGTATTATTTGGACCTAATTATAAAAAATTTAACGAAGCCTTTGAAGTAATAGATTTAAATGCAGGGTTTGAAGTAAAAGATGCAGATGAATTAACTCGAAAATTAAGTGTATTAATAGAAGATGAAAACACCCTCACAGAATCTTCTCGCTTAGCTAAAAATTATGTACTTAAAAACTCTGGCGCCACCAACAAAATTGTTGATGACTTGAGAGCGTTTTTGTAATCATATTTTGTCACGCTGAGCGGAGTCGAAGCGTTTTGTTATTTCTTCAAAGTAGTCATTACTGATCTAAAGCCAATTAATTACACGTGCTTTATTTTATCAATAGTCATCGCAAAAAAAGTGGCGCATCTTTGTGGTTAAATAATATA
>JAEUTR010000290.1 GCA_016787365.1 Bacteroidia bacterium | reverse complement strand
AACTTAAAATTACTGTTGATGAAAATCAATTACCACATAAAATTGAATGGGAAGCACCGGATGCAAATGAAGGCAGCATTTGTAAAAGTATGATGTTAGCTCTTTGGGACGAAAAAGAGAACAATACTATGCGTATTGATTTATGGACTAAAGATATGAGTGTGGATGAAATGAAAAAATTTTTTCACCAAAACATTACTACCTTAACAGATACTTATTTGAGGGCTACAAATGATGAAACTACCGTAAAAGAATTACGGGAGTATATGAGTGGGCTTGGTAAACGCATGGGCGTTTTAGCAGATAAATAAAAAGCACATAGCATGGTAAAAAACTACTTATGTATATTATGTTTTATAATTTACCTTGGTGGTTTTTGTCAAAACAAAGGATTTGATGTTCAAAAAAAATATTCCGTTGCTCAGATTTTAAAAGATATCGATTATACTGAAAAATATCTTATTAAATTTCATCCTGATCCTTTTAAATATATAAGTAAAGACTCGCTACATGCTTTTGTTTTAAAAACAAAAGCAGAGATAGATACACCTTTAACTGAAATGCAAATGCGTTTTTATATAAAACGTATTGTTTCAAAAATTGGTTGTGGACATACAGATGCAGGTGCTTCAAAAAAATACACTAAGGCTGTTGCAAAATTAAATCGTCCGATTTTACCTTTAAATACTTTTGTTGCTGATTCCAATAAATTGTACATTCTTAATAATTTATCAAAGGATACTACAATTAAACCGGGCGATGAAATTTTGAGTATTGATAATCGTGAAGTTAAAGACATACTAAAAACTATTTATTCAGTCTCCACCTCTGATGGCTATAACGAAACCTATAAAAAGCAAGGCACACGTTATCATTGGTTTAAATATTATTATTCTTTTTGTTATGGATTTAAACCGGAATATATTGTTACGTTAAAACATAAAGATAACAGTATTTCGAATTACAAATTGGCAGCTATTTCTTCATTAAAGGACACGCTTATTTTACCTAAAAAAGATTCCGTTCATTATTTAAGAAAAACAAAAGCTTGCCGTTATTCCATTTTAAAAAATGATAAACCTATTGCTGTAATTGATATTGACGGCTTTAAGGGAAGACACTGGAATTCTTTTTTCAGAAAAACATTTAAAGACATTAAGAAAAAAAATATTGATCATCTGGTAATAGATTTAAGAGATAATGGCGGAGGAAGAATAAATGCAGGATTGAAATTCTTATCATACCTTATTGATAAAAAAATGCTTTTACCTTTTGATAGAGCGCCAAATTTAATGCCTTTCAATCCAAAATACAAAATGGGGTTTGCCTCAAGAATTACTCCTTTTTTATTTTGTACAGTGATGCCTCAATGGCCAAAAAATGGAAGATTACGACATTATTTTATAGCATTCCCCAAAAAGAAAAATGCATATAAAGGGCAGGTATATGTTTTAATTAATGGTAAATCTTTTTCAATGAGTGGGGTGGCATCCAGTTATTTAAAATATAAAGCTAATGCAACGGTTATAGGGGAAGAAACAGGAGGAAATGTTGCAGGAAGTAATGCTGTTATCAGTGGAAAAATTATTTTACCAAATTCAGGAATTCAGATTTTTATACCCATGTATCATTTATATCATGATATAAATGTGAAAAACGATGGACATGGATTAATGCCGGATCATTATATCAATTACAGTAAAGATGATATATTAAATGGGGTAGATATAGATTTGATAAAAGTATTAGAACTGGTTAAATAATCTCATTTAGAGGGTATTTAACAACAGTCAAATTAACTAATGCTATTTCGTACCCGTTGGCTGAAATCTCTTAAAGCTTGATTAAAAGGTGTTCCCTGTTCCATTTTTTCTTTTATATAAATAGACGCAAGTACATGTGTTAAACATTCTCCTTCATCTTTTCCTTCTACTTCGATAGCAGGTTTTTGTTCTTCCATCATGGCAGCTTCTGCATCTTTTAGTTGAACTAAGGAATAGTGCTCTACTAATTTTTTAATTACCGGGATTTGCATAATTACTTTCTTAAATCATCTATCATTTTTTGTAAATATTCTTCTTTACTGGTAGCAGTTCCTTCCACTAAAACGCCATTTTTAAAACTTGCTAAATAGGGTAAATTATCTACTCTGCCTAGTTTACGTGCTTTTTCATTTTCTTCGGCATTTACCTCTAAAAATAAAATATCGGCATTGTTTTCATCATTTGAATGACGTTTAAATTTGGGAGCAAATAATTTACAAGAACCGCACCAATCGGCATAATACTTAACAATAACTTGTTTGTTATTATTTAATAGTG
>JAEUTR010000253.1 GCA_016787365.1 Bacteroidia bacterium | reverse complement strand
ATACATTAGCGAATTAAGAGCTAAAATTGTTGCTCACACAGAGCCAACAGCTTTAGAAAATGAAAAAATTGCTGATACTTTGAATTTACGTAGAATGGATAAAATTGATGACTATGATATGCCTAGTCACATGTTAGGTTTGGGTGAGCCTAAAAATCCAGAAAAAGGACCATTCACTGCATACGAGTTACGTATGAAAATGAGTGGTTTACATGATAAATTAGTTGCAATGGTTGATGCGATGCAAAAAGATTCAAAAACAAAATTTTTGGACGATGATTATCAAAGTATCAAGAAAAAATTTGCTTCCATTAAACCTACAGATAGTAATCGTGACGAAGATGGTGTAAAATATAACTGGGAAATGGATAACTTTTATCACTTACCTTTAGCTGCCGTTTACACTAACTTAAATAAGTTTCAAACGGATTTAAAAAACGTTGAGGCTGAAGTTTTACAAGTATTCTCTGGTGCAAGTGGGAAATTAGCTATTAAATTTGATGCTATTAAAGCTCGTGTTGTTGCTCCGTCTTCATATATTGCAGCTGGTCAACCTTATGTAGCAGATATCTTCTTAGCAGCTTCTTCTTCAAAATTAGCAGCTGGTGATATGGAAATTTTATTAGGTGTGGATTCTGCTGCTGCTGCTGCTGGTGCTAAAGGTACTCCGGTGCCTATTGAAGGAGGTGAAGGTAAATTATCACAAGTTACTGGAGGAGAAGGCGATCAAGAATATAAAGGGGTAATTAAATATAAAAACCCTGATGGAAGCTTTAAATATTATCCATTTACGGGAGCATACAAAGTTGCTAAATCAGGAGCAAGTGTTTCCGCAGATCAAATGAATGTATTTTATGCAGGTGTTCCAAATCCTGTTACAGCTGCTGCGGCTGGTATTTCTCCGGCAGATATTAGCGTTAGTGCTACTGGCGCAGGTGTTAAAGTTGCTTCTAAAGGAAATGGTAAGTATGAATTTACATTTTCAGGAACAGGTGAATGTATGGTTTCTGTTTCTGCAAAAACAAAAGATGGTGTTAAATCACAAGGTCCTCCAGTTAAATTTCGTGTAAAACCTTTACCTAAACCTGAATTAAAATTAGGCGGTAAATTTGCTCCTCAGGAGTTGAAAAAAGGAGAATTAGCGATGGTAAGCGGACTTGGAGCAGGAGCTAACGGATTTGACTTTCAAGCGAACTATGTTGTAATGTCTTGGGAAGTTGTTGGTAAAGTGAAAGGCAAATTAGGGTCTTCAGCAGGAAATGGAAACAATTTGGATGCTACTGGTAAAGCTGTATTAGCAGGTGCTGATGTAGGTTCTAAGGTTTATATCGATGCGAAGATTAAAGGGCCAGATGGAAAAGTAACTTCAGTTACAAGTGCTATTAAGGTTAATAGATAATTTAAATTATAAAAATGAGTAATATGATAAGTTTCAAACATGTTTTATTTTTAGCTATTTTCTATATAGTAGCTATTAATGCTAATTCTCAGCCTGGTGTATTTCAGCCTGGTGATTATAGAGATGGAATTTATGATAAAGAAAATTCTACAAATAGAAGATTCATTCCTTATACTCATTTACGTGAAGGTGATGTAAATTGGGAAAAACGTGTTTGGAGAAGGTTGGATATGCGTGAAAAACAAAACCAACAATTATACTATCCTGTTACTCAGGTAACAAGTAGAATTTCTTTAATGCAGGTTATTTCTAAATATGTATTGGCAGGACAAATTATTGCATTTAAAGATGATGAGTTTTTGCAACCTTATGAATTATCTATGATTCGTGATAAAATGGTAATCAGAGAGGATTCGGCAGAAGTTGAAGAATATGATGCAACAGGTGCAGCCTATATGGTAAAAAAACCGGGAGCAGTTGATTCTACTTGGACTTTTGAATTTTTCTCGTCTCTTGAACTGAAAGAAGATTGGTTTTTTGATAAACAAAAATCAGTTTTAGAAGTTAGAATTTTATCTATGGGATTTAATGTTATTAATCCAAAAAAACCAGATTTAGGCGAATTTCCATTATTCTATACTTATTTTCCTGCATGTCGTCCTTTCTTTGCTAAACATGAAGTTTATAATGCAAAAAATGATTCTGAAAGAAGAACTTTCGAAGATATTTTTTGGAAAAGACAATTTTCGTCTGTAGCTATTAAAGAAACGAATGTATATGATAGAACAATCGAAAATTATTCAAAAGGAATTGATGCATTACTTGAGTCTGATAGAATTAAAAATGATATTTTTAGATGGGAACATGATTTGTGGCATTTCTAAGAATTGATAATAACAATGTAAAACCTCCTAAGAAATTAGGAGGTTTTTTGTTTTATAAAACTTCTCTAAAAATATTTATGTGTGTGGATGATTTTTATAATGTTATTA
>JAEUTR010000262.1 GCA_016787365.1 Bacteroidia bacterium | reverse complement strand
TACTATTATAAAGTTGATATTGAATAATATCTTGTTAGGCTTATTTGCATTTATATTTTATAAATTAGAATTCGATAATTTAAAAAAATTAAAACATTTAGAACAATAATATTAACCACATAGGTACATAGAAAAATAGATGTCGGTTTAAGTAAATGATAGAACTGCGTTTTTGAACATAGAGCTATGTGAATAGCAAAGCACTATCTTTAAACTTATACCACACAAACAGTCTATGTTTGTATGTGTTTAACAACAAATTATAAAAAACATGAAAATCAGAGTTGTTAATCAATCAAAACACGAGTTACCACAATACGCAACTGAACTTTCTGCAGGTCTCGACTTAAGAGCCAATATCGATACACCAATTGAATTAAAACCTTTAGAGAGAATATTAGTACCAACAGGTTTGTTTATTGAATTACAAAAAGGTCATGAAGCTCAAATCCGCCCACGTAGTGGCTTAGCATTTAAAAATGGAATTACCGTTTTAAATTCTCCCGGGACTATTGATGCAGATTACAGAGGAGAAATAAAAGTGTTATTAGTCAACTTATCTAACACGCCTTTTATGATTAATGATGGTGAACGTGTGGCTCAAATGGTAATTGCTAAACATGAGCAAATTACATGGGAACAAACATCTTCGTTAGATGAAACAGAAAGAGGTGCTGGTGGATTTGGCCATACTGGGACTAAATAATTTTTTTTAATTTTTCCGTAATTTCTAAAACTGCAGGACAAACAATCGTATTTCTGTAAGTTAAATCTAAAATTTGCTCCATCCGTTTTCTATCGGTATGAGGATATTCTCGGCAAGCATTCGGTCTTGCTTCATAAACAGAACAATAATTATCGGAACCTAAAAAAGGACAAGGAGCTTGTGTTAGAACATAATCCTTGTCTTCATCAATTCGTAAATATTTATCAATGAATTCGCCTGGCTTCATTCGCATATGTTTTGCTAAACGTTCAATATCTCGATTATAAAAAATAGGAGACGTTGTTTTGCAGCAATTAGCACAAGCAAGGCAATCTATTTCTTCAAACACTTCTTCGTGTAAAGTATGAAATTGATGATCTAAATTTTTTGGTTTGGTACGCTTGAGTTTGTCAAAAAAAATCCTGTTCTCTTTCTTAAGAGTGTGCGCTTTTTGATTATGTTTTTCAATATCCAAGATACAACGTGTAAATTAGAGGTGTGCGTATTAACGGTTTTTAATAAGGATTTTCAGTAATAAATTCTTCAGGGGTTTTAGCATCTTCTATACTAAAATGGCCAATTTTAGTGCGACATAAGGCATCCAAATAAGCACCACTATTTAAGGCTAAACCAAAATCGCGCGCAATGCTACGAATGTATGTTCCCTTAGTGCATGCAATTCTAAAATCAACTAAAGGCAGTTCGCAACGCGTTATCTCAAATTCTAATATTTCAATAGGACGAGCTTTTAATTCAATTTCTTCACCAATGCGAGCTAGTTTATATAAACGTTTTCCATCAACTTTTACGGCACTAAACATTGGCGGCACTTGCTCTTGTTTACCA
>JAEUTR010000230.1 GCA_016787365.1 Bacteroidia bacterium | reverse complement strand
CTTATCAAAACAACAAGGCACCACTATTCCATCCCAAGTTACTACACAACTGCTCCACATTCTCCAACATTGATTTAATAATTTGTTTTTAATGGAGTAAGTTCCATCCGTATTCTTTTTATAACGACTGTATTTAATATTTTCAGGGATTAATAGGTTGCCATTTTCAAAATCATACACTTGCGCTGTTTTAAAAACAACTTCGTCTACCCCTATATCGCTGGCTAATTTTTTAACATCTTCCAACTGATGTTCGTTTGGCTTTACTACCAAAAATTGGAACACGACGTGTGGAGTATTTGACTTTAATGCCTTCTTAGCTTCAATGATATTTTTAGTACCATCAATCACTTTTTGTAATTGTCCCCCAATACGGTACTGCTCATAGGTTTCTTGTGTTGTGCCATCTATAGATACTATCAAACGATCCAACTTACTTTCTACTGTTTTACGAGCTTGTTCCTTTGTCAGATAATGAGCATTAGTAGATGTTGATGTATAAATTCCTTTATCAGAAGCATATTTTACCATTTCCAAAAAATTAGGATTCAAATAGGGTTCTCCCTGAAAATAAAAAGTCAGATAAATTAATTCTTTATAAACTTCATCAATTGTCTTTTTAAAAAATGTTGGCTCCAACATCCCAATTGGTCTGGTAAATTGACGTAATCCACTTGGGCATTCGGGGCACCTTAAATTACAACTAGTAGTTGGCTCAATAGCCATGCTAATAGGAAATCCCAGTGAACTTAATTTTTTTGCGTTTTTTGAGACATGATAACTTACCCAAACTTTAAAGGCATTTAAAAGCTTTTTAAATGTGAGTTTCTTAAGTAATTGTATGTTATTAGATAAAGACACTAAATCAAAGATAAAGATTATAATTTATTATTAAATTTAGCCTGTTTTTATTCCACATCATTATGACAAATTTTTCGAATACACTTGAATTTGCAAAACAATTAGACTCTCAAGATTCTCTTCATTCATATAGAAATAAATTTCATATCCCTCAACACGAGGGGCACGATATGGTTTATTTTACTGGTAACTCATTGGGGTTACAACCAAAAACCACTAAAGATTATTTGCAACAAGAATTGAACGATTGGGCAACTTATGGTGTGGAAGGACATTTTTTAGCCAAAAATCCATGGATGAGTTACCACGAAATTTTAACTGATAAAACAGCAAAAATTGTTGGGGCTTTACCTAGTGAAGTGGTGGTGATGAATCAACTAACAGTGAACTTACATTTGTTGATGGTGTCGTTTTATCGCCCAACCAAACAGCGTTACAAAATTTTGTGCGAAGCAAAAGCTTTTCCAAGTGACCAATATGCTTTACAATCGCAAGTAAAATTTCATGGTTACACAATTGATGATGCCTTAATTGAAATTGCTCCTCGTGAAGGAGAATATGAAGTCCGTCATGAAGATATTTATAAAGCTATAGAGGACAATAAAGATTCATTAGCATTGATTATGATTGGTGGCGTGAATTACTTTAGCGGACAAGTATTTGACATGAAAGCTATTGTAGAATCAGGTCATAAAGTTGGAGCTGTTGTAGGTTTTGATTTAGCACATGGAGCAGGAAATTTAAAATTACAACTACACGATTGGAATGTTGATTTTGCTGCTTGGTGTTCTTACAAATATTTAAACGGCGGCCCTGGTTGTGTAGCAGGAGCATTTGTGCATGAAAAACATCATAAAAACACGGATATGCCTTTATTTGCTGGCTGGTGGGGACATGATAAAGCAACGCGTTTTAAAATGGACAGAGAATTTGTTCCGATTCAATCTGTTGAACGTTGGCAATTAAGTAATGCCCCTATTTTATCAATGGCTGCATACAAAGCATCTTTAGATATGTTTGATGAAGTGGGCATGGATAAGTTGAATGAAAAAAGTAAAGTGCTGACTGAATATTTGGAATTTGTAGTTGGAGAAATTAATAAACAAAAAAATAACTGTTTAGAAATCATCACTCCAAAAGAAAACAGAGGTTGCCAAATTAGTATTGTGGCTCACGGACAAGGTAAAGCCCTTTATAACAAATTAATTGAAAATGGCGTGATTCCAGATTGGAGAGAACCTAACGTGATTCGTTGTGCTCCTGTGCCGATGTATAATTCGTTTGAAGACATTTACCGTTTTGGTGAAATCTTAAATCGATTATTATAAAATGATTAAATCTATTCGCTCAATTAGTTGGATAGCGCTTATTTCGCTATTCTGTTGGTTGATGATAGATTTAACTTTACCTTATTTATCTTTTACTTATGATGTTGATTTTTTGTTGACCAAACAAAAAATTATTCATGTAAAGCATTGGCGTTACGCTTTTAATTTTCATATTCTCTTTAGTATTTTTTCATTGATTGCTGGACTTACTCAGTTTTCGCAATACATACTTGCTAAATGCAAAAAGTTACATCGCGTGATGGGCTATATTTATGTCGTTGATGTCATGTGTATTGCAGGGCCATCAGGTTTAATTATGGCGTTTTATGCCAATGGCAATATAGTTTCAAAAACAAGTTTTGTGTTACTCTCTGTTTTATGGATAGGATTTACAAGCATAGCTATTATTAAAGCATTGAAAAAAGATTTTATTGAACACGAAAAATGGATGATACGAAGTTATGCTTTAACCCTATCAGCTATTACATTAAGATTATTAGCTTTAGTTCTCCCATACTTTGTTCACTTAAATGCAAAAGACGAATACGCAATCCTAGCCTGGTTAAGCTGGTTGATGAATTTATTAATAGCAGAAGTAATAATCTATTTCAAAAATTCTAACCGCCCTTCTTAGAATTTACCTCATTTGTCTTTGCAATTGTTTCCCTTACAATCTTTCCAGAAGGATCTAATTGTATAATACTAGGTTTTTCCATTTCAAAAGATTCAATTTCATTTCCCGCATATCCTTTTTCTATGGGGTCATTTTTCCACTTATAATTATAACTCGTTGTTTCAATAGTTTTATCTACATTAACTGTATATGCTTGCGAATTAGTAGGAGAACAAAAACAACCAATCATTTCATTATCAATAACTGTCCCAACAGAATCGTAAGTAATTACAAACGTTTTCAAGGGGTTTAATGTATCGGCAATGGCAAAAAATGTTTTATATACTAAAGCATAGGATTGATTTTCGAGACTTAATTTTCCCACATACATATACTCATTTGTTACATCACGAGAAAAACGTCCATCTTCCATGCCAGGAATAAATGCCGCAAAATCATAATTGATATAAAAATTGTAATCACGGTTTTTCACACTATCAATTGGTTCTATATATGGCAACGCCAAATCTGGTAATGATTTCATAAAACGCTTAAACAATAAAGCTTTAAGTTTTTCGTCATCATTAAACGTATTTACCATTAAACTGATATAACGTTCATCGTTTCTAATAAAATCAAAGTTCTTATCATTTACAATTTTATCTTTATTTAAAAATCCCATATAAACTGCTTCGTTTAAATTATCAATACAGCTAGTTGTATCAAAATTTAAAGCACTAATTAAAGCATCGTTAAATACTAATTCATGATATCCTTCATAACCTAATTTCATTGACATGTCATTTGACTTAGATGCGTTTTCTGCATCTTTTAAAGAAATATACGCTTGTGTTAAAAAGAAATAAGACCTTTCATCCGGAAAATACATCATAGATTCATGGAACAATTTCACACTTTCGTTAGCTCGTTGTTTATTAATTAATAAATCCAATGCTCGTAAAAAATATTTTCTACTTTCATCTTTTTGCAAATTTGAGGCGATATTTTTAGCAATTTTTACCGAATCTTCATTAAATATGGCACTCTCAGACAAGCATTTTGAAACTGAAGTATTAGTTATTAGTTCTTTAGCCGTCTCTTTTTCGCCAGTACAAAAAGTTAAAACACTTATTAGACAAATAGCGATAATTACATATACGTATTTCATATTTTTTTAATTAAATGTAGTAAAGATTAAAGTAACCAGAAAATCTTTGCGGGAAAATTTTGTTTTATCAAAAAATGATTTACATTTGTGCCATCATGTTACAATTAACTCACATCCATCATTTCCATTCTTGCCATCAGGTGAGCTGAAATGATATTGTGTTTAGCAAAACAAAAAAAACTAAACTATATATTTTAAAGGCTTACCAAATGGTAAGCCTTTTTTATTTAAAAAAAATCAA
>JAEUTR010000226.1 GCA_016787365.1 Bacteroidia bacterium | reverse complement strand
GTATTCACCTTGTCCACAACCTAATTCAAGCACAATGGGATTTTGATTTTTAAACATTTCTTCGTGCCACTTTCCTTTTTTAGCAAATCCGTTGGGGATGTCAAAATGGTGAAACGCAAGCGTATTAGAAAAGGTATTTAGTTCGGCAAATTTTTCGAGTTTGTTAGGCATAATGTAATAAAAGTGGCTAAGGTACTAAAATAGATAATGATTTAATAATGCCATTTTTTAAGTTGAAATTGTTACATTCGTGTATCAATTAATCACTAAAAAAATCTTTACTATTTTATCGAAATAAATTTTTGTAATTGTTTCATTTAAATGGTGGGATTAAAAAAAAGAATATGAACTATAATCATAATAAAACCAAAATTGTGGCCACAATGGGGCCTTCTACAGAAAACATTGCAGTACTTGAAGAATTATTTAATGCAGGATTAGATATCTGTAGGATTAATTTTTCACATGGAGATTACGAACCGATCAAACATGTCATTGATAATATCAGAACGTTAAATAAAAAATTAAATCGTCATGTTGGTATTTTAGGAGATTTACAGGGGCCAAAATTGCGTATTGGTAAAGTAAAGGATAATGCTGTGGAATTAGTAAACGGCCAAGAGATTATTATAACTACTAAGGAATGCGAAGGTACTGCAGAAAAAATATTTATTACCTATCCTCAATTTCCACAGGATGTGACTGCCGGAGAATTGGTATTAATTGATGATGGAAAAATAACATTAAAGGTAATTGAAACTAATCGTAAAGATGAAGTGCGTGCGATTATTATTGCAGGCGGAACATTATCTTCCAAAAAAGGAGTAAATCTTCCAAATACAAAAATTTCTTTACCATGTTTAACTTTAAAAGATTTACGTGATTTGGATTTTGCTTTAGAAAATGATTTTGAATGGATAGGCTTGTCATTTGTGAGAAGTGTAACAGATATTGTGGAATTAAAAGATATTATCCGCTCAAAGAAAAAACCGGCACGTGTTATTGCAAAAATTGAAAAACCGGAAGCTATTAAAGAGATTGATAAAATTATTGAAGTAACAGATGCTGTGATGGTTGCGCGTGGGGATTTAGGAGTGGAAATGCCAATGGAACAGGTGCCCTTATTACAAAAAATGATTGTAAATAAATGTATTGCTGCTTCTAAACCGGTTATTATTGCTACTCAAATGATGGAAAGCATGATTACGGCCTACACACCTACAAGAGCCGAGGTTAATGATGTGGCTAATGCTGTGTTGGATGGTGCTGATGCCGTAATGTTAAGTGCAGAAACTTCTGTAGGGCGTTATCCGGTAAAAGTAATTGAGTATATGCGTCGCATCATTACCCAAATAGAAAGTGATGACCGTATTTACCATAAAGAACATGAACCTGAATTAAAAACAGTAACCTATATTACGGATAGTATATGTTATAATGCCAGTGTCATGGCTAAACAAGCCAATGTATCGGCCATTATTTCTATGACGCATAGTGGTTATACAGCTTTTAAATTAAGTAGTCACCGACCGAAAGCAAACATTTATATTTTTACCGATAATCAGTATTTATTAAATGCATTAAGCTTAGTGTGGGGAGTACGAGGCTTTTATTATGATAAATATGAAAGTACAGATCAAACAATTTCTGACTTAAAAGATTATATTAAAGCCGGAGGTTTTGTGCGTGCAGATGATTTAGTAATCAATTTAGCAAGTATGCCAATGAAAGAAAAAGGCAGAACGAATATGCTGAAGTTGAGTTATATTCAGTAATAAAACAATTATTTTGTTACAGTAATTGCTGTGGTATTAATTTCGTTACTCCAATTTCCGGCTCTGTCCTGAATTTTTAAAGTGTAACTCACCGACTCGCTGTTACTATTGTTTGTAATTAAAGTGTTATTTAGCTGAACCTCTAAATTACCTTTAATAATAATGGAAGAACCGGACGGGGCAAGTTGCTTAATTCGCATTTTATATTCAACGCCATTTCTATTATCTCTTAACATCAGATTTGTTTTATTAGGATCATTTTCTCCGATATCTCCATTATAATCAATATACGAAAAACGAATGGTAATAGGATCCTGAAACTCAGTAACGGTTCCCGGAGAAATGCTCACAAATTCAATAGTAGGAATACCATCTTTATTAACCGTAGTTTTTTTCTTTTTACAAGATGTTGTTTGTATAAATACAATTAAAACAAAACTATATATAATTGACTTTAGCATACATGTATTTTTATGGTATTACTTTAAAACTCCAATATGTTTTATACTGATATTGCAAATTATCTGTAGGAAACTGAGTATCGCTGGTATGGCTTTTATCATTGGTATAATACCTCATAAATAATATTTGGTTTTTAGGTAAACTAGTAGGATTTATAGTAAACATCCAGTAAGTAGTTCCTGAAAATGTAATTGCTGTTCCGTTATAAGTTGCAATAGGCGAAGAAAAATTATTTTCATTTAATGATATTTTAATTTTATTATTTATTAAGCTACCTACGGCCGTGCTATCGTCCGTTACTCCTATTAAAATATTCATAGTTTGTGCCGCAGGAACTTTAAAGGAATTATAATAAACGTTTCCTTCTCTGATAGTATCAAACCGATAATTATAGGAACTATTTATAGAAATATATCCGCTTACCTGAGGCTCATTGTTAGGAAACCGTGCGTTATTCCCAAACATATCTTTGGCACCGTTTAAAATCCAAGTCTTCACATTTTGTAGTTCATCATTTGATAATGGATTTGCATACAATGGCATCCGACCTAAGGTTTGATCGGTTGTAATTAAACGTTCATGAAACCATGATTTCTGAAAATCAAAAGGAACAACTCTGTATTTAAACGTAAGGCCCGCATTATTTTTAATAACTTTATTCCACACCATCATAGCATAAGAAGATTGAATGGTTCTGAAATCCGGTTCAAAATGTCCGTCGTGACAACCTGGGTTTGCACATTTTACAGATAAAATATTTTTATGAATGCCTTGTATGGTATTCGGATCCAAATTAGTTTCAGAGCTACCTGTAGATCCGTAATCAACATTGTCATACGGATTTTCAGGAACATCGTCTTTCTTTTTGCAACTTTCGAACAGAAATATGCAAAGCAAAATAATGGTGAATGATTTTAAAAATGACTTCATGTAGTAGATATAATTTATTTAAACATAAGCTTCGGTTAGTACTCTTCCCATTTGTTGGCGGTATTGTAAAGGAATATCATCGTAAAAGCCCAGTAAATCAGCTATTGTTGGAACAATATCCACACTTTCTCCGGCAACTGAACTTATCGTTTGGTTTTGTCTTATAATGCCTGTTGGACCTAACATTAAACAAAATATTTCTCTGGATGTTTGATCTCCAGTATGATCCAATGCGTATCTTCCAAAACTATCCATTAAACTATTCGGATTTAAATTTCTTCCTATCTCAGGAGCAACAATTAACACTGTATCATTTGCCATACCCGGAGTGGATTGAATCGTATTCCATAATGTTGCTAATGCATAATCTGCCTTTCTAATGTTATTACAATACTCGGTAAAGTTAGTGTGTCCAACATCAATAGACTGCATGTTCACTACTAATAACTCTGGTTTAAATTCCTGAATTACTTTTTCGGCAATAAACATATTATACAAATCGCCATTCATGGAAGCCGTTAATCCATAAGGATTATTATATGCTCCAGCGTTTGCCTGCGTTAAAATAGTATTGATAAATGTATTAATTCGGTCTCTGTCAAAATCGGTATTGGTAATACCTCCGTCAATTCCATTATACTTTCCTGCAAAAAAGCCATCCAGATGTGCTTTAATTTTATTAATGGATGCCTTTTCGCTAACATTAAATTCTTTGGGATGTGCCAATTCAGCATATCCTTGAAATGTGAAATTATTGGTATTAAAATTTAATATAGAAAGAGGCTGTAAAAAATTTGCGCCGTATGCCGGTCCGTAATTACTGTCTTTACTATAGTTAAGAGCGGGATAAGCACCTAATGAATCAGATATCCACCAGCTATTTAACGCTGAGTGACTGGTAGAGTTATGTTTTCTGTAGTATTCGAAAATTGTTGGTGCAGAAGGTCGTTCTCTGATATTTAATTCGGTAGAAGTATAGGCGCCGGTCATAGCAGAGGTATGCCCGTTGAAGTGCCCGGTAGGACCATTTCCATATCTAAACTCCTTAAATAATGTTCCGTAATTTTGTAAGGCAAGTCCACTTCTTGGAGGTAATATTTCCATACCGCCAATGATATCGGAAGATATTCCTTCATTTCCAGATAAAATATTTGGCATTAAATTCCCTTCCGCTTTTTGCATGGACTCAAAATTTCTTACTCCACCTGCAAATAAACAGAAAACAACATGGTTCACTTTACGTGTACCTGTTTTTGCAAACAACCGTTGTGAGGGTAAAATATATGGAGCAGCAATTAATCCTGCACCAGTTAGCCCAATTTTTTTTATAAAACTTCTTCTGTCCATTTTACGAATTAATAAAAACGATATTCATCGCTGGTTAAAAATGAATAATAAACCATTTCAGGTGTAATACTTGCATCTTCCTGAATAATACGTTTCAAGTTCCACAACTCCATTTCATTTGGAGTACGATTAAAAAACTTTTTATATGTATTATCAATAAAAGCATCTAAATTATTATCCATATAGAGTTTTGTAGGTAACTGAACGGAAGGGTCATTCAATAAATTTCTGATAATCAAATCTTCAATTAATTCTTTGTCACCACAGGCATCATATTCTAAACTTAAGTTTGTAAGTTTTGCATTTGGGATAGTTGTTCCATATAAATCGGAATAAACCATAGAAATAAATTCTGTGTTATTTTTAAGGGTGCTTTTATTTACCCCTTCTTTGGTTATTGATTCATCATTTACTTCATAGATATATTCCTTTTTTTTACAGGAAGAAAAAGATAAGGTGATTAATGTACTTATGAAGATAATGTAATAGGTAATTTTAATAGAAAGTGTATTCATCGGATGTTAATATTTTTTTCTGTAATAACTGATAGCTTTGAACGTTTGTATAATATTGAGTTAAATCATATAGTTTTGTTGTAGTTGGCTCTTTAAACAAATACCTTTTATATAAGTACCTTGCCATTCCTTCTCTAAAATTTTTCGAATTAAAGAAGATGGATAGATAATCATTTTTGGTAGTTCCTGATTGGAAAAATAAATTCGAAGAAAAACCATCAACCATTAGTTTAGCGTTTTCAAGTTCATTTAGACTAGGGTAACGCAATAAAAATTTTTGAAATGTTGAAACAACAAAATTCTCGGAACCCATATTTAACTCGTCGTAAAAATAATTATCGACACATCTTTTATACATAGTTTCAATAGTAATGGTTTGATTAGGAAGGTCAACCGGAACATTTCTTAGATCAATTAATTTATTGATAGAATTTTGAATTTGCGCTATGTTATTTGAATAAGTAGGAATAGTAAGGTATGAATTAAACACTTCAATAAAGTGTGTAATATAACTGGTGTCTAACCCATTTAATAAATCGGTTTTAGCATTTATATAAAGCCGTTTATAGTATTCTGTTCTAGCCTGAAGAGTTGATACTAAATTTTCGCGAGCGTTAATACTTAACTGTGCGTTTGTCAATATTTGTTTAATTGAATCTGCCTCATGTGGTAAAGGTTTAACTCCAATAAGGGTAATATATACTCTGTTATAGTAAGATTCGATAACCTCATTATTGATAGTGTAATCCGGCGGAGCCGTGTTATCGGAGATCACTACTTCCTGAGTTTTTTTGCAG
>JAEUTR010000167.1 GCA_016787365.1 Bacteroidia bacterium | reverse complement strand
CATATTCGAAAAAACCACTTTCAAAAAATTTGTTTGCCATATCTAATGCATCTCCATTAGAATTTTTGTCAGCTCTAATTATAAAACGATTGTTGGAGTTATTAGATTCTAATATTTCCAGATGATTACTATTTACTAATTCAATTATCTGATTCGTAGAGGTGCCACTTTTTAATACGCATACAAAAACATCAGTAATCCCGAGAGTAAAGCCATCTTCGGACATTAGGTACTTACTACAGTTACTGATTCTTGAATCATTTTTTATAATGTCAAAAAGCTTATCTGTTTCATCACAATTTTCTGAGTCAATGGATATAATTGCGTGCTTACTATTTGACGGAATTGAAAGGATGTGAATTCCCTGATATTGTTCTAAAATTTGATTTATTGTCTCAGCAGAAAGTGTGTCATAAAATGAAATACAACCTTGATTGGGAATTTCAGTTAAATTGATTTTTTCTGAGTCGTAGTAATAATAACGACTTTTACAATCACTAGTTAAATCATCTTTTTTACAACTCATAATTATTTGACTAATTATGAAAGTTAAAACTAATATTCGTTTCATGATGCTTTTGCTTTTTATTTATAGATAGTTAATCCCTTGGTTTGGTTGCGTCAAACTGACCGGTAACGGATGGCCGTATGCTGCGTAGCCTGTGTTGCGCCTGCGGCAGGCTATGCAGTATAAGGCGTGTTGGCGGTTCGTTTTTTATTGCACAGGATATTTAGAAATTCCGGGTTCACTGTGTTCAAAAAGTCCTGTTTCAAAAAAATAGTTTGCCATTTTTAAAGCATCTCCATTAGAGTTTTTTGTCGCTCTCAATTCAAACCATTTTGGCATAAATTCATTTTGCTTTACTAATTCAGTATTTGTCTCTGCAATTTTTTGGTTTAAGTCTGTCAAGTCGTTTTCATCAAATACTTTCACATAAAAATTACTTCCGTAGCTGTTTATGCACAAATTACCTATCTGTTCCCAAATTAAGTTTTCGCAGTTGTCTGTTTTCATTGTGTAGTGAGCATAAGAAACAATTGCGTTTTTTTCTAATTCGGAAATTATGTGGGCGATTTGTCCGCAGTTCTTGGAATATTTAAGTCTTAGCGGAATTTCTTTAAATTTGTATTGTCCTGTTGTGTGAATTGTATAGGTGTAATTTTGGTCAAGATAGCTTACGGTTGAAATGAAATCTTGAATTTGACTGTCGCTATAAGTTGTGTCAACACCAACCAAAATGTAGTTGTTGGACATTTCGCCTAAATTGTCTTGTGTCCCGTTATAGTATTTAAAGTCTACAAACTCACAATTGCTCTGTGGTGTTAAGTCGTCATCTTTTCTACAACCTGTAAAAAGTAACGCAAAAGTCATAATTGATAAAATCAGATTTTTCATTTTTTATATTTTTAATGTTATCAATTTTTCTTGTCTCGCTGGACTGTCCTAAAATGACCGCCAACGGTCACTTGTATGTGGTCGGGCGGGATTTCTGGAAGAAATCGTGTCAGACCCGCAGGAAAGTGGGCACGAGGTCTGACTTGTCAGACCGCTAAAACCCCCGCCTGACATATACAAATTGTTACAAGCAGGTTTTTTAAAATTGAATATCATCTGCAATATTTCTAATGTTGTCATTATGCTCTTTTCTTGCTTGCTCCTCTCGTTCTCTTTTTAATTTCTCTTGCAGCTTAATCTCTTTATATCTTTGGTTAACAGTCTCTACAACAAGTTTTAAAGTGTCTTTGTGATATTTTTTAACTTCTTCAATTGTTGTCCCATCAAGAATAATTTTGTTTCCACTAACATACCCGATTCCTGGTCTGTGCATACTTGTCCAAGATGGAGGTCTGTCCCAAGTAATTCTAAATAATTCAGACCATTGATAGTCAGGTCTTTTGTTTAACTCAAATGGAATTTTATATAAAGCACTTCCCGGACTCCCGTCATTTAAAGGTTCTCCGACCTCATCCACTAAGATTCCTTTAATTCTAATTTCGTCCGTTTCTGGTTCCGGGATTTTCGTTGGTTGTTGTATTGTTTTTGTTGGCTTATATTGTCCAAGTGGAGGTGCCGTTTCTCGAATATTTAAAATTGTTGTAATTAAGTCTTTAAAGTTACTCTCTATATTTGCCAACTCACTTAAGTCAATATAGTATTTGCCAGAAATCCAAGTTGGTGCAGATTCTTTCCAATTTCCTTTTCTTAAGATTGGAATGAATTTTCGTTGGTTTTGGTTTTGAAAAACCTCTCCAGTAATAATATCTCCTTCATATCCGACACCGCCTTCTCTCTTGTCGGATTTACTTTTGTATTTAGGCGTACATATTATCAAAACATAATCAATTTCACGAATAGACTTCTCCATGAAGTTTGCTAATTGGTCTCCAGGGACAACTTCCCACTGGTCTAATTTTACATCAACTCCATTGTCACGGAGTCTTGATGCCAAGCTTTTTACCCAATTTTTGTGTTCATCATCTTCCCATGAATAGGAAATAAAGGCTGTCGGATATTCATTCATGTTTCTTTGTTTTAAACTTGCTTGTAACGTTTGGCGGTATGAAACGTAGCGGAGTGCGTGGCTGCTAACCTATCCCCCGTTACTGACCTTGCCAGCGGGAACTGAGCTTGCAAATTGCACTGAAACTGCTATGTTTTATGACCGCTTGTTAGCGGCTGCCTTATTTTTTCATTTTGTTTTTTTGAAACTTTTAATCAACAAAATTAAACTAATCAGTGTAAGTAAGGCTGCAATTAAAAAGGAAATGCCTGGAAAATAAATTGCAGAATTCTTACCCGTAAAATATGAAAAGCAACTTGTCATTAGCGGCGGGGCAATGAGTGTTGTTAAACCCATTAAACTGCCAAGACTACCTTGCAATTCTCCTTGTTCATTGTCGGGTATAATAGAAGACGTAATACTTTGAATAGCCGTTCCCTGAACTCCGCCAATAATATATATTAACAATGCTCCTAAAAGCAACCATTGCCATTCTGTAAAAGCAAAAAGAAAAAATCCTGTTACCATAAGCATGAGCCCAAGTACTGCCATTCGTCTGTCGCCAAGTTTCTTTGCCAAAATGCCGACTAGCCATAACTGAACAACAATTGACAACAAACCTATCACGGCTAAAGAATAACCAATAAGCGAAGTATTCCATTTAAATTTTTCAATTGTGAAATAAGCCCAAACGCTTTCCATGCTGTGGTTTGCTATTGATACAAAAATCATTGAAAGCACCAATGTATTTATCAATGGGAATTCACTTAAATACTTTAGAGAACCGAAAGGGTTAGCCCTTTTCCACTCAAATGTTCTACGTGTATCAATGTTTAGCGATTCGGGAAAAAAGAAATAGCCAAAGGTGAAATTGATAAAACTAAGTATGGCTGCAACTATAAAGGGAGTATGTGTTCCGAACTGACCTAATGT
>JAEUTR010000245.1 GCA_016787365.1 Bacteroidia bacterium | reverse complement strand
ATGCGTTTTATTAATGAAACATACAAGGCTATTTTTCCATTTTTCTTTAGTTTTGGAGCAATATTGATGTAAGGTAAATTACTATCAATTAAGAGTTTTTCCAATACATCTTTACTTTTGATAACAATAACAACCTTGTGCGATTTAGCTTGAAGACTTTTAATAGATTCTTTAAATAAATGGAAATGGGCAGGGTGTCCAAGATATACTAAAACTGTCATAATTAATCTAATCTATCAAATCTAACACCATAGCGAGAGAAAAAACTAACCAATTCTTCGCCCACATCCGAACTGCCTTTTCTTGTTTTTTCATCTAAACTCAAAATCATATTATATGCTGTATGTTGTGGTATGCTCCCTTTTTTGATGATTAAAATCGAATCAGCATGGGAAGGAGTAGTGTTTGTATATGTATCTTCTAATCTAACAAAGGCTTGTTGAGTTTTGTTTTGAATAGTTATTGTTAACGAATCTTCTGTTTGTGTTTCAGTTACATTAAACTGATGATGTTTTAAATAAACTATAAATTCCGTGAAAATGTCGTCGGTAATTTTTTTATGATCATTTTCAGATAATGGAGCAGGGAAGTTTTCTTTGATAATTTTTGCCGGAGAGCCTGCAACCAAGGCATGGGCAGGAATGTCTTTATTAAGTAATGAATCAGCTCCTACAACAACTCCATCTCCAATTGTAACACCGGGCATAACAAAAACACGCCATGGTAACCATACTTTTTTTCCAATAGTAATTGGCGCAAACTTTACAGGATAGCCTTCTAAAGCTGAGTTCCATGAACCATGTGTAAATAATAAACAATGTCCGCCTATACCAGAATCGTCACCTATTATAATTGGTTTTGTTGGATTGATATAACTGGCTTGCATAATAATGGTACGCTTTCCCATAATTAATGCTGATTCAGGGGTTTTCATGCCGCCAATGTAAACTTGTTCGTTAATTCTGGAGTCATCATCAATCGAAAATAATTCGGTATCTATGGCACTCATCGCACCAATTTTTACATAACGCCCAATTTTTATTTTGTTTGCTCTCACAATTGTAAAAAATCCAATACTTGATTTTTTACCAATTTCAACGTCTTTGCCTATCACTACGCAACCAATACTTAAATTCACATCAGCATCAATTTTATACCCTTTGAAACGGTAAACCATTTTTTTAAAAAAGGATGGTAATAGTCCAATGGTAATGATATGTAAAACCGGAATTCTATTTTTTTTAATGAGCATATAAATTGTGTTGCATGAAAATACTACTTTTTTACAAATAATTTTTTGATGTTATTTTTTATGTTTTGTAAAATTAATTCTTTTGTCCATAACATTATGTTATCAGTCCAACGTTGCGGATGAATGTTTAACATGATTACAGGGGGCAGTTTATTCTCGTTAAAAGATTGTATGATATCATGAGTGGATTTAAAACTAAATTGATAATTGGATTTCACTTTATCTCTTATGCTGGAGGTGGTATTATTCCATTGTCTTCCTGTATCAGTAATGTATAGCACTTTTGTGAAATCAATATCAAAATAAGGTTCTCCAATAATACCCAAGTCTTTGTAATTATATTTTTGCCATAATAAACGATTATCCCATTTTGATAAAGGACTGCCATGCATACAAATTGTTTTTACCGGATAGTAGTTCCTGAAGAGTTTCAGTTTTTCGGTAAAGTGGAGGTATGATTTTTCATAATCTCCATGATTTAAAGCCATGTCTTCGTAATGATAACCAATTTCATGATTTAAGTTTTTTATTTGTTCAATGCAATCCGGATGAAGGCTTTGTTTAACCACTCTAAAATAATAGGAACCTTTAGCGTCTAACGAATTTTCAATAATAGCCGTATCAACCGAATTATTGGGTAAATCATCTACATCATGCCTTAAAATAAATACTTTTTGGTATTGATGTCGATTAATAATGTAA
>JAEUTR010000149.1 GCA_016787365.1 Bacteroidia bacterium | reverse complement strand
AGACTGAAAAAAGAATATTTAAAGAATGCAATATTTTTTGAGTTAATAAGTGAATTTAAAGAAAAATCAATTTGGGTGTTATTACCGGACGAGACGCCTGTTTTGTGGTTTTTTGAGGGTTCAAATGCCTACAAGTATAGTTACAAGGATTATAACACAAAAGGCGTTAGCGTTCAATATGCCTGTCAAAAATTTGATTCAGAAGGACATTTAAAAAAATAACTGCCACCAACAAATCATTTGCAAAACCGGGGCGGACAATTGCCAACATCGTCTTTAGTGCAAATCCCAGCTTTGGTTTCTCGGGTTGATGAGTAGTCGGATCGTGCTACGTAAAACAATTATCATTAACTTCATTCTCAACAGCGTCGGCCAGGCGGACGGAATGCTAATATCCCGGCTTCGCAAATGATCACGTTATACGCAACTTTATATGAGCATCACGATTAAAAATCTGACAAAAGATTTGAAAAGCGTTGATTTAAACGATCTGCTTTCTAGTTGGAGATGGCTTGTTCAAAATCCAAAACAAGTAATAATTGTTTCAACACTTGGCGATTTATTTACAATAGAAAATGACAATTCGATACATTGGCTTCAAACTGATTTAGGAACTTATTCAAAAGTAGCAGAGAATCTCGAAGAATTTTATGATATGCTGGGATACGAAGAAAATATTGATAATTGGTTTTTGCCCTTGCTAAATGAGAAATTAATAACCGCTAAGAAACCCTTAAAAGCGAATGAAATATATAGTTGTATTAAACCAACCATCTTAGGAGGAGTTTTATCACCAGAAAATATTCATGTGGTTAATATGAGCGTACACTTTGCTTTTACAGGGGCACTTCATGAACAAATTAAAGATTTGCCAGACGGGACAGCTGTTAATATAAAATTTACACAATAACATAAACAAAGCAGCGTATAACAAAGCGTTTTTCGCAATTCGGGCGGACATTTGCCAGCATCGTCTTTAGTGCAAATCCCAGCTTTTGTTTCTCGGGTTGACGAGTGGTCGGATCGTGCAACGTAAAACAAAAAGCTTTAACTTCATTCTCAACAGCGTCGGCCAGGCGGACGGAATGCTAATATCCCGGCTTCGCAAATGATCACGTTACCTGCAAGGCATGAACCAACACTTTAAACGTATATTATTGTTTGCAATAGCATTAATGTCACAGTTTGTCACAATTAGTTTTGCATGCACTTGCATTGGAAAAGATAAACAGACTATTGAGAAAGAATTAAACTTTGTCGACTTGGCTGTAAAGGGTAAAATCATAGATGTGGCAGACTTTGAATATTACGACACAACTAGTTATTCACTTGCAGGAATTAAATTTGATTTAAAGCAATCAAGCTACTTAGTTCGAAAGTATAAATCTTATAAATTGGTTGTACAATCCAAGTTTAAAGCTAATTATGTAACTAGTGATACAATCCAAATATTAACAGGCTACGGTTCCGGCGATTGTGGTTTTGAATTTGAAATAGGTAAAGAATATATAATTTATGGTTTACCCTGGAAAGAGAAATCAATACTTATTCGTCAAAGAAAGAAAAAACAAAAACGAAAAATTATAGAGAATACTATATCCAACAAATTTTATACAGACATTTGTAGACTTACCCAAATTGCCAATTCTGACGAGTTAGAAAAACTTAAAAAACTAACTGAGTAATTGCCCAGCAGGTAACAAAGCGTTCCCGCAATTCGGGCGGACATTTGCCAGCATCGCCAATAGTGCAAATCCCAGCTTTGGTTTCTCGGGTTGACGAGTGGTCGGATCGTAAATCGTAAAACAAAAAGCTTTAACTTCATTCTAAACAGCGTCGGCCGGGCGGACGGAATCCTAATTCCCAAACTGCGTAAACGCTCACGTTATGCGAACCCAATTCAAGGCACATTTCTTCTTTTATACTTTTTTGCACCATCAATTTAGTTTGCTGACATTTTGAAATAACAACTCGTAAGCTCTTTCTGTGCAATCGACACACAAGATTAAGCACACTCCTTCTATTCAAAATAACGTTGTTAGTGCAACCGCCATTCAGGTTTTAGTTTCTAATACTAGCTGCAGTCTTCAGTTTGAAGTCTCCTCGTCAAAATAACCTCTTTGGCGGTTGCAAAGCCTAACTCTAATTTGGCATTTTTTCTATCAAGCACTAGGTTATTTGGGTTCGGCATAACATCCGCTTTAATGCAATTGGGGCGGACATTTGCCAACATCGTCATTAGTGCAAATCCCAGCTTTGGTTTCTCGGGTTGACCGGTGGTCGGATCGTGAATCGTAAAACAATAATCCTTATCTTCATTCTCAACGATATCGGCCTGGCTGACGGAATACTAATATCCCAACTGCATAAAGCGGTATCGTTGGCAGTAATTGCATTTGGCAGCCTTCACTTTAAGGCTTTAATAATTTTCAAAATATTTTAAGAATTTTGTTTGAAATTAATACCAATTATTGGTATATTGTTCTGTCATAAAAAATAAACAATGGCTAAAAACACATCAATATTAATTGGGGAACATTTTGAAAAATTTATTAACGATGAAGTTTCTTCTGGAAAATATGGA
>JAEUTR010000133.1 GCA_016787365.1 Bacteroidia bacterium | reverse complement strand
ATTATTAGCAAACCCAAATACATTTACAGTTACTACAGGGCATCAGTTATGTTTGTTTACCGGGCCTTTGTATTTTATTTATAAAATTGCTAGTACCATTAATTTATGTAAATCATTAAAAGAAAATTTTAATGACAAAGACTTTGTACCTGTATATTGGATGGCTAGTGAAGATCATGATTTTGAAGAAATTAATCATGTTAATGTGTACGGTAAAAAAGTGACTTGGAACAGTACACAAAAGGGTAGCGTAGGAGAATTTAGTACAGAAGGATTACAAGAAGTAATCACCGAACTAAAAACAATCTTAGGAGACAATGAAAAAGCAAATGAATTAATTGCTCTATTTGAAAAGACTTATACAAAACATACAAATTTAGCAGATGCAACGCGTTACCTTGTAAATGAACTCTTTGGAGAATACGGCATTATCATTTTAGATGGAAATGATTTAGAACTAAAACAATTGTTTAAAGAAGAATTTAAGAAAGATATATTTGAAAATACATCTTATAAATTAGTTTCTGAAACAATTACTGAACTTCAAAAAAATTATTCCGCTCAGGTTTCTCCAAGAGAAATTAATATTTTTTATAAAGAAAGAGGGCTAAGAGAACGTATTGAAAAGCAAGGCGAACGTTTTCATGTATTAAATACTGAGATTAATTTTCCGAAAGAAGAAATTGAAAAATTAATTGAAAATAATCCTGAAAAATTAAGTCCCAATGTTGTTTTACGTCCGTTATATCAACAAAAGATATTACCAAACATTGCTTATGTTGGCGGCCCTGGAGAATTAGCATATTGGCTCGAATATAAAACCATGTTTAATGAATATGCTATTCATTTACCAATTTTAATGCCGCGTAATTTTGTGATGATACTGGATAAAAACAGTCAAAATAAATTGCAAAAACTAAACGTAACTATTGAAGACGCATTCAAAGATGGTGAAGAGCTGGTGAAACAATTTATTAAAACTCAACACAACGATATTAATTTAGAAGAAGCAAAAAATCAATTAGCAACAATTTATGCTTCAATAAATGAAACCGTAAGTAATATTGATAAAACACTTATCGGGACAACGGAAGCCGAAAAACAGAAGGCTGTTAATGGTGTTTCAACCATTGAACAAAAAATAAACAGAGCTTTAAAACAAAAATCTGAAACGGACGTCAATCAAATTTGGAGTATTAAAGAGAAACTATTTCCCAAAGGTATCCCGCAAGAACGTTATGATAATTTTAGCATGCTCTATACTAAATACGGTAAAGACTTTATTCCTAACGTAATGGAAACTCTTACTTATGATTTGGAAAAATTTGAATACACAATCTTAAAAGAGAATTAAAAGATTGTTGTTATAAATCTTCTTCCGCAACAGGTTTTTTTCTAATCAGTCTCCAAACGGTTACTAACTGTTTACGGAAGATGAATCCTAACAATAAATAAGGCACTGCCATTAAGTATAAAATTCCCTGATTAATTCCTCCGGCTACTGAGTTTTTTTGTCCCTGACTACTTTCAACAGATGCTTTACACATAGCACATTGTGCTTCTGTGATAGTTGGCAACAAAACCAATAGTATAATGACAATTAATATGAAGTAGTGTTTTTTCACAATTCAAATTTACATAAAATCTCTTTTATATTGAACTATTTTTTAACCAATCGTCATTGCGAGGGTTTTTCACCC
>JAEUTR010000128.1 GCA_016787365.1 Bacteroidia bacterium | reverse complement strand
TGATAACTTTTGGCCGATATGTGAAATTTATTTTACTAAAAATACGTTTTCATTTCATCAGCAATCTTTTTTGCTTCGTTGGCTGCTGCTTCGGCAAAGTTTTCTCCGTTTGAAGCATAAATAATAGCGCGTGATGAATTAATTAACAAGCAAATATCATTTTTAATTAAACCATGTTTACAAACTTCTGATAAACTGCCACCCTGAGCGCCAACGCCTGGTACTAACAAAAAATGATTAGGAACAATACGTCTGACATCATCGAACATCTCTGCTTTAGTAGCACCAACAACATACATCATATTTTCTGAAGTTCCCCATTGACTGGACGTACGAAGTACATGTTTATATAAAGGCTCTGTTTTTCCCTCATTTAATTGAAAATCTTTTGCACCTTCGTTTGATGTTAATGCTAAAACAATGGCCCATTTGCCATCAAATTCTAAAAATGGCTTTACCGAATCACTTCCCATATATGGGGCCACAGTAATGGCATCTGCATGTAAGCGTTTAAAAAAAGCTTTGGCATACATGCTTGATGTATTTCCTATATCGCCACGTTTAGCATCTGCAATTAAAAAATGATTTGGATATTCTTGTTTAATATATTTAATAGTTTTTTCTAAACTAGTTAAACCACTTAGTCCATAAGCTTCATAAAAGGCAGTGTTTGGTTTAAAAGAAACACAATAAGGAGCAGTTGCATCTACAATCTGACGATTAAATTCAAAAATAGGATCATCTTCTTCTAATAAAAATTGAGGAATTTTATCAATATCCGGATCTAAGCCAACACATAAAAATGTCTTCTTTGTTTTAATTTCGTTTATTAATTGAGATCTTGTCATATTTTTTGTTTTTTAGTTCTAGTTTTAAGTCGCTGATTATTAAGAAACCTAAAACTTTTAACCTGAAATTTATAAACCACCTTCTTTTAATCGTTCTGCATTTTCAGCAAACTGCAAGGCATCAATCATTTGTTGTATGTAACCGTTAGTGAAATCAGTTAAGTTATATAACGTTAATCCAATTCTATGATCTGTAATACGGTTTTGAGGATAATTGTATGTTCTGATTTTTTCTGAACGGTCACCTGTACTTACCATACTTTTTCTTCGGCTTGTTGTATCAGCTAATCGTTTTTGGTATTCTAAATCATATAATTTAGAACGTAACATTTCCATTGCTTTCTCTCGGTTACCCAACTGATTACGTTGAGTTTGGCAGGTAACAACAATCCCTGATGGTTTATGAGTTAAAATAACTTTTGATTCAACTTTATTTACATTTTGTCCACCAGCACCGCCCGAACGAGCTGTTGCCATTTCAATATCTGATGCTTTAATCTCAATATCCCATTCTTCAGCCTCAGGTAATACAACTACTGTTGCAGCAGAAGTATGAACTCTTCCTGCAGCTTCGGTTGCAGGAACTCGTTGTACACGATGTACACCACTTTCAAACTTCATAGTACCAAAAGCATTATCGCCTTTCACGTTAAATACAATTTCTTTGTAACCACCCATCGAACCTGGGCTTTCATCAACTACTTCGAGCTGAAATCCTTTAATTTCACAATAACGACGGTACATATCAAATAAATCGCCTGCAAAAATAGCAGCTTCGTCACCACCTGTTCCACCTCTGATTTCCATAGTACAATTCTTCGCATCTTCAGGATCTTTTGGTATTAACAATAAACGGACTTCTTCCTGTAATTTTTCTTCAGCCAGCCTGTTTTCTTCTAGCTCAGCTTTAGCCATATCTAAAAAATCTTTATCTTTTTCAGTAGCTAAAACTTCTTTGGCTCAATTTATATTATAGGTAATCTGTTTGTATTTATAATAAGATTCAACAAAAG
>JAEUTR010000098.1 GCA_016787365.1 Bacteroidia bacterium | reverse complement strand
ATTTTGTTTCTACGATTGATATAGACAATGCTTTTGCCTTTGCTCATAAAGGTTTGAAACGTAATCTTGGAGGCCTAGCAAAAGATGTTTTTAATTTAAGACTAAGTCAAGTTGCTCAACGAATGATGAGTCATTTAAATGAAGAAAAAGATCCCTATAATACTTTTAAATTCATCAATTCTTTAAGTAAAGAAACACAAACTGCTTTACGTTATTTTGTATTAATAGGTGATTATTCGTCATACGATAAAAATCCTCATTATAATAAAGTTGGTTTTAGGAAATTACTGAAAGGTTTATCAAACCAACATGAAGTGGGATTACATCCATCTTATGAATCATTTAATCATCTTGAAAAAATAGAAATCGAAAAAAAACGCTTAGAGGATATTATTGAGAAAAAAGTAATCTCTGTTCGTTGCCACTTTTTAAGAATAAAATTACCCGAAACCTATAGAGTTTTTATAAAAGCAGGTATCACGGACGATTATACTATGATTTATGCTTCACAATCGGGATTTAGAACTGGTTTATGTACACCTTTTCCTTGGTTTGATTTAGAGAGAAATGAAATCACTTCATTAACTATTCATCCAAGTACAATGATGGAAGGTACTTTGCGAGATTATAATGGATATAGTGTTGAACATGCTAACGCAACGATTCATCATTTGTTAAGTGAAGTAAAAAAACAAGGAGGCGAATTTGTTTCGGTGTGGCATAATGATAGCTTTGTTCCTGAGCAAGTTGAATGGATTGAAGTATATAAAAAATTACTTCAAACTTCTAAAAATTAAATTCTTAACTATTTATGTGTGGTATAGCTGGCATCATTTCTAAAAATAATTCTGTATCTCTCAAGGAGACTATTTTTGCTATGAGTCAAGCAATCAAACATCGCGGTCCTGATGGAGAAGGGTTCGCATTTTTTTCTCAAACAAATTCAACTCCTGTTTATTCAAACGAAACGCCGCAAATAAATAGAGGCAGTAAAACCTTTTTATTTAATCCTAAAACATCTTTGCAAAATGTAGAGTTGAATTATGATGTTGTATTTGCACATCGTCGTCTATCTATTATTGATTTATCAGAATCTGGACATCAACCAATGTGTGATACTCAAAGTGATTATTGGATTACATTTAATGGAGAAGTTTATAATTATATTGAATTACGCGAAGAATTAAAAAATAAAGGTCACGTTTTTGTTACACAAACAGATACCGAAGTGGTTTTAGAAGCCTATAAAGAATGGGGCTTCGAGTGCTTGCAAAAATTTAATGGCATGTTTGCATTTGCATTATTGGATAAAAAAAACAATCAACTATTTTGTGCTAGAGATAGAGTAGGAGTGAAGCCATTTTATTATTCTAATACGAATAGTGCTTTTGCTTTTGCAAGTGAATATAAAGCTTTTATAAAATCTAAATTGATTTCTTTTGAAATTAATGAATCGCAACAGTTTGATTTCATAGTGAATGGTAATTTAGAAAATACCGAACAAAGTTTGTTTAAAGGAATAAACGAATTAAAACCTTCTCACTATTTAGTTTATAATTTCAGCACACACACGTTTAAAATTTCAAAATACTACAATCTTCCTGAAAAAATACCAAATACTAAAAATGAATCAGAAATTATTCAAAGCATTGAAGAAAAGTTAGTGAATGCGATTAATTTGAGATTAAGGAGTGATGTGGAAGTTGGTTCTTGCTTAAGTGGTGGGTTGGATAGCTCTATTATTGCAGGTGTTGTTAAACATTTGCAGCCCAATAAACAAATGAAATTGTTCACGGCAGTATTTCCTAACGAATCCTTTGATGAAACAAATTATGCCAAACAAGTTTCGGACTTCGTTGGCGGTAATTGGAAAACAGTTAGTCCAACTGCCGATGAGTTTTTTAGGGATATTGAAGAATTAAATTATTATCAAGATTTGCCAGTGTGGAGTACAAGTACGTATTCACAACATAGAGTTATGAAACTAGCTTCTGAAAATAATATTAAAGTGGTACTTGACGGACAAGGTGCTGATGAATTGTTTGGTGGATATGCTCACCACTTTATGGCTTTATGGAAAGAAAATTTAGGATTTGGAACCCTCAAGCAAATGAATGATGCTAAACAAACAATACCAAAAGCTTACAAATTATTTGGAAAAGTATTATTAAAAGATGCATTGGGATTGAGTGTCAATTATTCTGAATATTTTAATTCAGATAAAAAACAATATGGTAAAAGTAAAAATGAAAAACTGGCTAATTCCTTAAATCAACAGCTACAAAATGACTATCATGGCCGATTAAAATCTTACTTGAAATGTGAAGACAGATGCAGTATGGCTTTTGGAATAGAAAGCCGTGTACCCTTTGCGGATGATATTGAGTTAGTAGATTATCTATTTTCCATTCAAGGAAATAAAAAAATAAAACAGGGTGTTTCTAAATATTTACTGAGAGAGGCATCGAAAAAATATATTCCCAACCAAATTTATGCTCGTAGAGATAAAATTGGTTTTGATACACCAGTTCTAAAATGGCTTTTACCTCATAAAAATCATGTTATAAATTGTATTCAATCTGAACTTGATTTTGTAAATATTAATGTTTTAAATACTGATTTTGAGCATTTGTTAAAGACTAAGCCTAATTTTATACTTAAACTTTACTCATTTTCTGTTTGGAAGAAAGTGTTTTCCGACACTTAAAGTCAGCATAAAATACATTATCCTTCTATCAAAAAGTATTGTATTTTCATTAAAAAAGAAAGAAATCTCTGTTCTACAAAATGCTTACAAAATGTAATTGGGTGAAATTTGATTATAAGTTAGTTAACAGGCATATCCTTTTAGTTTAAAGTTTGATTTTTCGTTAAAAAGTATATATTATTGTATAGTTAACCACTACATGTTTTTAAAGCTAAAATTAGAGGGATAGCCCTCTAGATTTTAAAAGAAAATTATAATATAATCGTAACAAAAACACTACGCGAATGAAAAACTTTACAAAATCATTTTTTTTTATTGTTGTTCTATTAGTAAACTCATTTATTTGTTTTTCTCAAACAGATAATCACCATGAGCATAACCATAGGACATTAAATGAAAAAGCAGCAATGGAGCAGTTTGATGTAACTGCTTTTATGGCAGAATTTTCGGAAATTGCTTTAGTTAGAGGATATGATTTGCGTACAGATGAATGTTTGAGAAATGCATTGATCTTTAAACAATCAAATTTAAGTAGTGATATTTTTTCAGCATATGTAGAAAGCAAGCCAAAATCGGAATATGCAACTATTTATAAGAAACATATAAAAGAATTTACTGATTATTTGGAAATATTTAAAAGAAATGAAACATTCCTTCGTTCTGAATTTAAAAGAAGAACGGAGTCAGCTCAATCATCACTTATTCCATCTAATCCTTCCCATTATAGATCAGGGAATCCTAATACTCCTCAGGGACCATGTACTAATATGGATTTTGAAACCGGAAATCTTAGTGGTTGGACAACCACAACGACAGGGGCGGGAACTTCATATGTTACAACTTCAGCAGCTTCTCCTGTGCCATCAATTAATCAAGTGTATGCAGGTACTTATTCAGGCTGTATTGATATTTTAGGAGGTGGTAATGTCGGTGATCAGGTAACTATCTCCCAACAATTTTTGGTAACACAAGCTAATAAGGATTTCGTTTTTTATGTAGCTGTTATTCTGGATGCCGGCCCTCACTCCTGTTCTCAAAATCCCCGCTTTGAAGTAAGTGTTGTAAACAATTCAGCAGGTAATACAGTTGTGCCGTGTTCGAATATTCAATTGATCAGTGGTAGCGGCTGTAGTGCTTTTTCAGGTTTTGCTTCCAACGGTACGTATGATTATTTGAACTGGACACCGGTTATTGTTCCTTTGGGTAGTGTTGTAGGATCTAATGTTACTATTAGTTTTACAGTTAAAAGATGTACAGGTTCCGGAAATGGTGGGCATGGTGCTCTCGCATATATTGAAGCAAGCTGTAATCCTATTGCTTTAACTTCTTCAGGGAGCGTTGTATGTTCAGGAGCAGGAGCCGTAACGTTAACTGCTTTAAATTCTCCAGGTTATACTTATAATTGGTCGGGTCCGGGTGGATTTACGGGCTCAACAGCGTCTGTTAATGCCACTCAGGCAGGTGCCTATACGGTAACTATGTCTGTAGCGTCTAATCCGACATGTAAAATGGTTATGGATACAGTTATTGCTGCGGTTCCGTCTCCTACGGCTAGTTTTAATTATACGGTAGGTCCTTGTTCTCCAACTTATTCAGTGCCAGTTGTCAGTACTTCCATACCCGGAGCCGGTGATCCGATCTCCAGTTATACTTGGGTTTGGGGAGATGCCACTGCAAATGGAAGTGGGGCGTCTACAAATCACACGTATGCTAGTGCGGGGCCAAAAACGGCTCAGTTAATAGTAACATCAGCAGGAGGATGTACTGCTACAGCTACAAACTCATTTACCTTTACGACAGGACCTTCAGCCGGTTTCAATGTCAATAATAGTTGTTTAGGAACAGCCTCTAATTTCACAAGTACTTCGGCACCTGCCGCTTCAATTCTATCATATGTATGGGATTTTGGTGATGGCGTTACTGATAATACCAATAACCCGAATCCGAGCCATACATATGCTACTACAGGTATAAAAACAATTAACTATACCATTACTGCCACAGGAGGTTGTACAAATACAGCCACTAAAACAGTAACCATATCTACTCCTCCAGCTATGGGAATTACAGCCAATACGGTTTGTTTAGGTGTGCCAACAACCTTTGGAAATACATCTTCGGCACTGGATGGTATTTCGGGTCAATCCTGGACATTTGGAGATGGCGGTACATCTACTTTGCAGACTCCTACCTATACTTATCCTACTTCTGGAAATTTCACAGCGGTTTTAACTGCTACAAGTAATGGTGGATGTGTTAACACAATGAGTATTCCTGTTAAAGTAAATGCTTTGCCTACAGCCACCTTTACGCCAGGAAGCGCTTGCTTAAATAATAATGTATTATTAAATAATACATCCAGTGCTGTAGCGCCTGACATCATTAATAGTTATTCTTGGAATTTTGGGGCGGGGGCAACTCCGGCAACAGGTAGTACAGCAAATCCTTCTCCATTAGTGTATACTACAAGTGGAGTGAAAAATATCACATTAAATTTAATAGCTAGTAATTCATGTACCGCAACAATTACTAGAACAGTTGAAGTATTCCCACAACCGGTAGCTAATTTTAATACAACATCAGTTTGTCAGGGAACAGCTACCGCTTTCACAGATTTATCTACCCCAACAGGTTCAATAACTAACTGGGCTTGGGATTATACTAATGATGGAACGACAGATAATATTACTAATGCGCCAACAAATGTTTATACTTCATCAGGTACATTCACAGCGTCATTAATTGTAATTGATAATCACGGCTGTAGGGATACAGTTAAATTACCTGTAAGTGTTTGGGGTCATTCTATTCCAAGTTTTACGGTAAATAAAGGTTGTTTAGGAACGGTGAGTAGCTTTACAAATACTACAGATGTTACCACAAACCAAAATATCGGAGGAACTCCAACTTGGTTATGGAATTTTGGAGATGGAGTTGGTACTTCAGTTACTCAAAATCCTACTTATACATATGCTGCATCTTCTGTATATAGTGCAACTTTAACGTCAACAACCTCAAATGGTTGTGTTGATGTAGCTGTGAGAACGATTACAGTTAATACTATTCCAACACCAAGTTTTACTGCTGTAAATGCTTGTTTAAATGCTAATGTAGTTTTAAATAATAGTTCAAGTGTTCCTGCGCCTGATGCTGTTTCTTCATATACATGGAATTTCGGGCCTAATTCATTACCTGTTTCTACAAGTAATGCACAAACGCCGGTAGGATTAAATTATAATTCAAGCGGTATTAAGGTAATTACTTTATCGATTACAGCTAATACAACTTGTTCGGCAACTGTTACACAAACAGTTGAAATTTATCCTCAACCTGTTGCCAATTTCAGTACAACATCCGTATGTCAAGGAACAGCTACAGCTTTTACAGATTTATCCACTCCGGTAGGTTCCATAACTGCTTGGGATTGGGACTTTACAAATAATGGTACAAATGATAATTTTACCAATGCACCCACTCATGTCTACACAACATCAGGTACATTTACGGCTGGATTAGTTGTCACAGATATAAATAGCTGTAAGGATACTGTAAAATTACAGGTAAATGTATGGGGACATACTATCCCTGATTTTACACCAAATAATGTATGTTTTGGAACAGCAAGTGTATTTACTAACCAAACTAATGAAACTACTAACCCAAATGTAGGAACCGGTTCAACATATGTATGGGATTTCGCAGATGGACAACCGACATCAACTTTAAATAATCCTACGCATACCTATACTTTAGGAGGAAATGGTAATGCGACCTATAATGTAACCTTAACGGCTACTTCTCAGCATAACTGTGTAGATAATGTGGTAAAAGTAGTTAACGTATATGCCATTCCAACAGCATCATTTACTTCAGATTCTGTTTGTTTGGGAACTGCCACACATTTATTAGATGCCAGCAATGGTAATGGTAATACCGTAAATACATACACTTGGGACTTTTTAAGTGATGGCGTAGATGTTACAGGTGTTACTAATCCAAACTATATATTCCCGGCATTCGGAATTAATAGCGTAAGTTATACCGTTTCAACATCACCTGTTGTAGGATTAGTATGTAGTAATTCAACAAATACGATTACGGTTTGGGTAAATCCAAATCCTATACCTGATTTTACATTCGTTAACAATTGTATCAATGCACAACCAAATACTTTCGATGCATCATCAAGCACTATTGCTGTTGGAACAAATACAGCTTATGTATGGTCTTATGGTAATGGAAACACTTCCGCGGCAAGCGCAAGTCCAACGTCTACACATATATATGGAGCTCCGGGAACATACAATGTAATTTTAACGGTTACATCTAATAAAGGATGTCAAAAAAATATCACTAAACAGGTCGAAGTATATGCCAAACCAAATGTTTTAATTGCTAATTCACCAGCCTGCGACCAAGCAGTTATGACCTTTACATCCGTAGCACAAGCAAATAGCGGAACTGTAACAAATTGGGCATGGGATTTTGATAATTCAATAACAACAGTTGAAGGAACAGGGCAAACTACTAGTTTCTTATTTTCTGGACCAGGAAGTTATACTGTTGGATTAATTACAGAATCCACACCGGGAGGATGTAAAGATACAATAAGGAAAGTAGTTTATGTTAATTATGTTCCTGTTCCTAATTTCAGCGTGGACATTCCAAGTGGTTGCCCTGAGCACTGCGTAACATTTACGGATTTAACTCCTGTAATTCCTGGACCTTCACAAATCTCGCAATGGCAATGGGTTTTAGGAGACGGAACTACTGTTACAAATTCAAGCAATGCAGCAGTTGATCATTGTTATACAAATACCAGCAATACAGATTTAGCTAATTTTGATGTGAGATTAG
>JAEUTR010000036.1 GCA_016787365.1 Bacteroidia bacterium | reverse complement strand
AAGCTCACGAATTTCAATTAAAATACAAAACACAATCTATTGCCCTTGCTTGGTTTATTCAAAAAACTAAAACAGGCAACACATTATACTGGCATAATGGTGGCACATATGGCTTCTCAAGTTTTTGTGGATACATTCAAGAAAAAAAATGTGGAGTAGTTGTTTTAAATAATTCAGGCAATAATATCGACGAAATAGCTATTGCTATTTTAAAACACCTTCAATAAAATTTTAATATTGACACATGACGGATATCAATTATATAAAACTCCTTAAGATCCCTACAAAAGAAAACCCATTAAAAATACTGGTAAGTTCTTGTTTGACGGGTATATTATGTGGATATGATGGAACTGCCAATGGAGAATATCCTTCTGTTCTAAAACTATTAAATCATAATACTGTTAAGCTGATAAAATTTTGTCCGGAAGAATACTCATTCGGTTCTCCTCGTGAAATGTGCGACATACATGGAGGTACAGGTTTTGACGTATTAAATGGAAACGCTAAAGTACTTACCGAATCGGGAATTGACTGGACAGAAGGAATGATTAAAGCTTCCGAAAAAATGTTGGAAATTGCAACAAAAGAGGCTGTTGATTTGGCAATTATGATGGATGTTAGCGCAGCATGCGGAAGTCAGGTTATTTATAGTGGAAATCGTTTTGCTGAAAATAAAATATATCAGATTGGAGCCGGAGTGAGTGCTGCCCAATTAATAAATGCAGGATTTAAAGTTATTAGTCAACGAGATTATGCCTCCTTAGAAGTCCTATACTCCAAAATAGATCCTCATCATATCATTAATAAAAATGCTTTGGATCATCATGAAATTGATTGGTATAAAACGTATTTTAATATAAAATAAAAAATCCATCTGAAATTAACAGATGGATTTAATTAGCAATAAATAATACCTTTTATTTTTTAGCGCCAAACACTTTTTTCAAAAGATCTGTTACTCGTGCCATAGGATCTTTTCTGATTTTAGCTTCTTCATCCGAAATCAGTGTCATTAAACCATTAATCGCTTTTGTACAAACATAATCATCCAAATTTGGGTTTTGTTTTTTTACACCTGGTAGTTTGTTATAAGCTGTCGCTAAAGGTTTCCAATAACTAGCTACTTTTGCTTTGGTTACAGCTTCTTTAATAGTTGGCATAAATTTTTCTTTTAAAGGAGCATATGTTTTTTCTCTTAAATAATGCGTAGCAGCTGTGTCATTTCCATTTAAAATTGCAAATCCATCGCCAACACTCATATTGGTAATGGCGTCTACAAAAACGGGAGCTGCTTTTTTTGCAGCTTCCTCTGCGGCTCTGTTAAGCGACGTTTCAAATTCAGTAACCTTTTTCTGCATGCCCATTTTTATCAATTTTTCCCTCATTTCTTTTGCTTCCGCAGGCCAGGGAATAAATACTTTTGGGTTTTTCAAATACCCATCGGCTTTGGCTACCATTGATGATGAATTATTAGTTCCCACAGTTAAAGCTTCCTTTAATCCTTTAATCACTTCATCATTTGATAAACTTGGAGTAGCAGTTGATGTACCCCCTAAAATTGCCTGAGTCTTGTCAATAACAGTAGCTGCTGTTGAATTTGTTTTTGCAGCATCTATAATTGTTGTTGAATTTGTAGTAGCAGCCTCTTTTGCTGTATTTAACACATTACCCCAATTTTGGGCTCTAGAAACTAAACTACCTGAGATAATGGCTGTTAATATGATTGTCTTTATTTTCATAATAT
>JAEUTR010000721.1 GCA_016787365.1 Bacteroidia bacterium | reverse complement strand
TAAAATACTGTAATAATTAGAATTATTAAAATACTTATTATCATAGGTTCCGCTAATATTTGGGTCAAAATTTCCCTTAGCTGCCTTATATTGAAGTTCTCCATATTGCTGAATATTTTGGGCTCTTTTTGCAAGTGGATTATTTTCTAATACATTATTCAGATAACTCTCATAACTCAAAATATAAGGTGTTTGGTTAAAACCCTTAAATGAAAGTAACACTAAAATTAACTGTAAATATATACTCTTATTTTTTATCATCTTTTTTTATTGCATCAGATTTTACATAAAATTCTGGCGGAAAACCATTTGCTTGTCGCCATAACTCATATATCAATGGCACATTATTTAATAATGCAAATCCTTTAACTCCACTTCCTATTTGAATTGCTTCCGGCCATGGCTCACCTGTATTTTTGGCTAATACTCTAAATTTACCATTATCAGATAAAACTTTATCGAAAGCAACTATTTCGGCGCTATAAGTACCATAACTTACTCCCGGCCAACCTGAGAATACAAATGCAGGCCAACCATCAAACACCAACTGAATGGTTTGACCTTTTTGTATTAAAGGTAAATCAATTGGATTGATATACATTTCAACTGCCTGTTCACTTTGATTTGGAACTATAGAACAAAGAGCATCTCCTTCTTTGATAATCTCTCCTATTCCCTGAACATACGCTTTAGTTATATATCCATCTTGAGGCGCTAATACATAATAAAATCCTTTACGCATACTGTAATTAGCCAATTGATTTTGCAATTTAGTTAATGAACCTTCGCCTTCATAAAGGGCAGAAAGGGCAGAAAATTTATCAGATTCAGCTTTCATTAATTTTTCCTGGTAATCCTGTTGAACTGAATTTAATTCAATTTCAGCATTCAATAATTCATTTTTAGTTGACATGAATTTATTATCCGCAGATGTTTTTTTTGCTAATGCGTCCTGCACTTTAATACGTCTGTTTTCTAAATCTGTTTTGGAAATTACGCCCTTGTTTAATAATTCTTCGTAACGTTTCAATTGTTCTTCTGCAACTTTATAATTATTTGCAGATGTTTGCGATTCAATGCTATCCGTTATTACTTTTATTCTTGCCTGAATAATTTTATTTCTGGCTTGTTCCATTTTAAGACGCAGCGTTTTACTTAATGCATCAATTTGTAAATTCACGGCATTTACTTTTTGTTCGTACGATTCTAATGTTGTTTCCTTAGCCTTAATTTGCTGTTCAGAACGGCTGATTAATAAAGGATCAATGTATTCATCTTTAATTTCAGAAATAAAAGCAATCGTATCATTTTTTTTCACGTACTGACCTTCGTTAATAAACCATTTTTCTATTCTACCTCCAATTCGAGAAGTAATTGTTTGAGGTCTATTTTCGGGATTTAAAGTCGTTACCTTTCCTATAGATTCTACATTTTGTGTCCATGGCATTAAAAGAATTACAATGCATGAAATACCCATAGCTAATAGCAAATATTTAATTGCTTTAGAATATTTTTTAACATAAATATTTGAAATGCTTTTTAAATCAACACCTTCTTCTTTCATAAACGAATACTCTTGATGATCACCAAAAATACTTTCTACTTTGTATAAGGAAGTAATAATATCATAACAAGTACTTAAGCTTCCTACTAATTTCTCCACCGAATTAATCACTAAAAAGATAATGATCTCGGAAGCAATAAATTGTCCAATATTTAATTCGCCTATTTGAACTAAATACGCTCCAAAAAACAAAACAATAGCCGTAAACAAAACTTTAAAAATAATTATTCCTTTAAATTGGGCCTCTAATACACTATAATGCTGCTTTCTTTCATCAAAATAATTATTTAAAATACCTTCTGTACCATCAATGAAATTAGTATCATCTAACTTTTTTTCTCTCGCATTTAATTGAAACCATTTTATTAAATTATATTTTTCATTCGACACTCTCACATTTGTTTCAACACCCTTTGCACCATAATACTTTATTATAAAATAAAATGCGGCTGCTGATAAAAGCGTGAAAATTAAGAACCATGAACTGTAAATAGGCAACAATAATAAGCCAAATACAATACTAATAATTGAAAAAGAAAAATCTAATAATATTTTACTAATTCCTTTTTGTAAAGTAACTACCTCAAAAAATTTATTTAATTTATTAAATACTTCGTCGGTACTTGCATTATTATTTAAAAAAAGGCTTATACGTGATGCTATATTCCCAAATATTTTTTG
>JAEUTR010000677.1 GCA_016787365.1 Bacteroidia bacterium | reverse complement strand
TAAAATGTCACTTTTATTTCTTTACTTAATTCACTTTCTACTCCCGAAATATATGTTGCTTTTATGCGATATAAATATATGTTTCCAGGATAAATATTTTTATCAATTAATTTCATATCGGCTGGTTTTAATGTTTTATATATTCTGAGAGCCTCACCTTCCTTAGCTTTGTATATGATAAAATTGTAAATATCTTTTTCAGGATAATTCCAATAGAGTTCGATGGTTCTTTTTTCTAAATCTACTTTTTGAGTAATATCGATGATTGGTTTTCTTAGCCCTATTTCAAATGTTATAAAAGGACTAAGAGATTCGCTTTTGTTTTTACTATCATCATAAACAATTAATTTATATTGATATGTTTCTCCTAATACAGCCGTAGTATCTTTATAAATAGAACTTGTATCAGCAATTATCCATTCTTTCAATTTTTCAGATTGTTTGGTTTGAAAATTAATACGATATAATTCATACTTTTCAACATCATCACTGGTACTATTATACCATTTGATATGAATCCTCTTTTGATCGTGAACTGTTTTTACAAATACGGGAGCAACCGGAGGAATAATATCCGGACGTTTTAATTTAAGTAGACTACTATATCCTGAGTTATTAAATACATTATCTACTGCGGTTAGAGAATAGTAAACATATTTAGATAAGGTTTTAATATCAACGGTATCGATATATTCGGGTGTTGTAATAATTCTTCGCGTTCGTTCTATGAGTTCTTCGCGTAAATCATTTTTTCTAAAAATACGGTAACCCTGAATATCTTTTTCTGTATTAGATTTCCAGTTTAAATGAACCAAACCTGTACTATCAATATATCCTTTTATGTCGGTTGGTGTTTGAGGAGGAATTCTGTCTGGTAACATACCAAAACCCTCAAATGAAGGAATTGTATCACCATCTTTAGTAAAGGCTAAAACTTTATAATAATTAGTTTGTAAAGGTTTTTCATCAATATAAGATGTGGTTGTAATAGGTAATAACGATGATGTTAGAATTGTTCCTAAATTTCCTGATTTCTCGGTTCTACTAATCTTAATCCCTTTTAATGTTGTTAAGTTAGTTTCTTTTGGAAAATGAAAATACACTTTAAGTTGAGTTTCGTTTTTTATTAGTTTAACACTATCCATAAATGGAAATGCGCCTAACATTTCTTTTCCTTTTACTCTTATAGTTTTTCCATAGGGACCAGATTCGCCAAAATAACTAATGCCTTTTAATCTGTAATAAAAGATTGTATTCGCATTTGGTAATGTATCCTGATGGGTAATTGTGGTTTTATTTTTTTCATGCTCGCCTACAATAAAAATGATAGGACTAGATGTTACTGATACATATCCTTTTAAACTATCTTCACTTCTTTCTAATACATAACCGGAATAGTATGGTTGGTTAACTTTAGCATTAAAAGTTAATGAAATGCGTTTACCTTTTGCTTCTGATAATTTTAAATTTATTTCGGGAAGATAAGTTTCTTTTTTAGGATCTACTAGTAAGGTTATTTGATATTTTGTGGGACCTACTTTTTCGAACACACTTATTTTATAGACATAAAATTTATTCGTATTGATTTCTGTATCTTTATAATACAAGCCTAATAATTTTGCAGATTCGGCATTTAAATCAGCTTGTTTCATTAGCATTCCCCAAATAGAAAGTGCTGACTTTTTTGACTTTTCATCTTTTGGAATTGGCACGCCATATAAGCCTTTGTATAAAAAAGAGCTATAATTAGTAGTTTGTATAAGTTCATTCCATGCAGGATCATCTTTTGGTAAAGGTTTAATGGGAGTTACTGTAAGTAATGAAAAACCTATTCTGTTTAATTCTGTTGTGTCAGAAATCTTTGAAATTTCGGCCCTTTCAATTTTAAATCCTTTGTTTTTAATTTCTTCCCAAACATCAGGATTTTTAGCTACAAAGCGCAGAAAGACTTGCTTATTCTTTACGAAAGATTTGGCTACAATAGACTGTGCTTGCAAATTTATATTTGTTAGTATACAACCTATAATTATTCCAATTATTTTTTTCATAAAAAATTACTGCACTAAAGCACAATCTGTTCCTGCATTAAAATTAAAATCAATACTTCCACTCACTACTTCCAAAATATCATATTCTGCATGAACCGTACCTTCTACATAAATTGGATTTGGCGCTTTACCAGCTAAAATAGCAGCAATATTTATAGACGCAATTGTGAAATCAAAAGATTTTGAAATTTTAAGAACTTCCACTTCTCCTCTCACTCCAACTCCGCCATTAACATAAGCCCAAACCTGCCCCTGAGCAAACCAACCTCTGAAACCCGGAGGTCCACTTCGTCCGTTACAATGCCATGGCGATTTATATTTACCTAACATAATATCGAAGCCTGCGCCCCCATGAAGCCAGTAGTATACCTGAAAAAATTTAAAACCAAATTCCTTTTCTGTATCAACTTGCAAGGCTGCTCCGGCAACAAATCCATTACCTGATGATACAGATTGCATATTTCTGTCGTCTCCATAAGCTATATTAACATATGATGGAGGCGGAGGCATTGGCTCAACCTCAGTTCCAATCATAAAATATGAGGTAACATTAACTAAATCATAAACGTTTACATTTACACGTGCTGAAGGTTTTCCTATATATACATACCATTTTGCCGCTTCGTAATGAATGACATTTTGACCACCACCACTTAATACACCATACATGCTAAATGTTACAGTGTTAGTCATATGAAATATTTTATTTACAAAATCATAATATACATCAGTTGTTCCATGAATAGGAATTTGATCAGATGGTTTAGACATTTTATCATTAATACTACACATTAATGCAACATCTCCTTTTAATCTTATTAAATCTAAACCTCCGTTATTATTAAATTGCAATTCTATTTCTATGTCTCCATTAAAGATATCATCCTTGCCCATTAAACCAAACATAATACCGGCTTTAAATCCAAGTGCTGACGTACTATCAGGAATGTATGGCAAATGTTGCGTAGCTAATGCTGCCTGAGGACTTTGCATAATGCTAACCATTCCGTTTTTTAAAGGCACGGTAATAGTAGGTCTCATATGATAATATAAACCTCCTTTAAATCCCCATAATCCTAATGCATAACAAATTGGAATAGCTGTAGGTAGTTTAACCGCACCATCTACATAAAAGTATTTGTAGGTTGTTTTAGCTCCAAATGCGGCATTAATATCTACCAATACACCGGCTGACTTGACATTAATTTTCACTCCTCCCATGAAACCTTTGCCAAAGGTAGGATCGTTGTCAAAAAATATAACGTAGCCTTTTAATCCGAATGCTTGTGTTTCTACATCAATTGAAATATCAGTCAATTGTACTTTATCAAATTTTAATTTATTTATCTGAATAACACTACCGTCTGCCAAATAAGAATCTTTGTATTTTGTTTTTAATAAAACACCGCAAGTTGCGCCAAGTCCTCCACCATCTTCCTCCTGCATGAATTGTAAACCTACATTTATATAAATTGATGGTGGTGTATTTTGTGCAAACTGAAATGCTATGACATTAATCCCGATTTTAAATCCACCTGCCCGATTATCGGAACCTGAATTGCTATTAGAATTGTTTCCGGTGCCAACCTGATTGGCACTGGTATATGCAAAGGTGCCGCCAATAAAAATAGGTCGTTCGGTAATAATATGAATGTTTTGAAATTGAAGATTAGCTCCTTTAAAATTAGAACTGTTAAAGGTAATAATACCATTGAGTTTAGCTTCTGGTTTCAGTTGAGCTCCAATTTTAGTAATGGTGATTGTAGAAGTATTGTACAAGTCAAGTGTAGCAGAAAATAAATTTGCTTTTACTCCGTTTTTAGGATTAATAGTAAATTGAAAATCGGTTTCTTTTGTGTTAGGATTTTCAAAGATAGTAGCGTTATAACCAAACTGACTTTCATCTGAAATAGGTATTTCTAATTCTCCAGTAATATTACCTCCATTAATATGATTTTGGACAACTGAAAGACCTAATGAAGTAATAGAAAATCCCCATCCACTCATATCACCTTGCCCTGCGGTTAAAACATTAGTAAGTTGAAATTTACCAGAAACACCTGTAGGATCAATTAAAAAATCACTCACAATAATTTCTTTTCTTCCTTGATCTTTTTGAGATAATGCTTTTGGTAACTTAACTTTTAATTGTTTTAAATAAAAGCCCTGCCACATTACAGGAGTAGTTCCATTTAAATTATAGCCAGCAGGAAATACCATACTTTGAGCATTGGTAATTTCACTCATGTCAACAGTTGCTTCCAAAATAGAAAAGGAAATATCCTTCACATTTTTTAAAACAAATGGAGAAATTGATACCTGAGCTATAAAATTATGAATATCAGTTGTTTCAATTTCAAAAGAAGCAGTAACGACACTTCCTGTACCTACACCATTAAAACTGGTTGTATCAGGCATAATTAAGTTTCTTGAAAATTCAAAATATCCTTTTAAATGTACTTTCTCAAAACCATTACAATTCCATTTTATATAATTATTATCATAGGCTCTTAAAACTAATGTAACATTTGGATTAACCCTGATACGATGATTATTCACCAAAACAAGACGAGCCAAATCACCACCTATAATACCTTTAGGATTAAACTCAATATTTTGAGCCCGAAAAGCTATTTTATCTGCGCTGCCTGGAAAATCAATTGCAGCGTAGGCATTAAATGTAGCTTTATTAGGAAAAAATGAGGCACTATCAATAGCAATAATCACCTGACTTGCACCAACATCTTTTGCAATACCAAGAGGTAATTGGCCCAAAGAATCTAAATTTAACTGACCTATAACATTGCCTTTAGTTTCAACATCGTCGACTACACTAATACAATAATTTATTAAAGGGTCTGATTGCGAAGCTGTATCAGGAGAGGTTTGAGCAGCTACTTTTTCAAGAGTACTAACAATAATAAATAAACACAGTAAAAATTTAATACCCTTAAACATAAAATAAACAAGTATTAAAAATATAAATTGTTAGCTACCTGACAAAATATATTTTTGCTAAAAGAAGATTTCTATTCTGTTAATTTAAATCCGGACAGGTATGAAAATTTTGAATCTAGGCTACAATCTATTATATCTTCTAAATAATTTAATGACCAAAGCTATGCAGGCGTGCAAAGTAGCGAACTGTATGATGTGTGTTGTTAGTTTAGTGTTACACTAAAACAAAAAAGGCTGTCTCTTTTTAGAGACGGCTTTTTTATTTATTAAAGATTTATATCTTTGATATGCGCTATAAACATTCGGCAAGCATACACTATACGGGAAATAACCGAATGTTTGTAGCGGGTATAAGTAAGTTATAGGTAACCAGCTGGACACGCAATATAGATATGAAAGAAAAATTAGAGAATATTTCAAAACTAGTACCTGCCTTGACACTACTTTGTTATATAAGTGGATTTGTAATCTATAATACTCATTTAGCACAGTTTGGCATAATCGACGTTGAAATATTTAACTTAAGATATATTGTAGCAGGACTAAATTTTTTATTTTTCTCTGCATTTATACTTGGCACCGTATATTTGTGGCCGCTTGAATTTTATAAAACATTATTAAGAAAACTTTTTTGGATTGCACTCAATACAACGATTGCTTTTACATTATATATTATCTTTTTCTACCCACTCAATACGAACGTAAAGATATTTCAGTCTTATGCAATTCTAATTGCTATGACATTGCTAATTCATATTTGCGTCGAATCAATTAAAAAGAATGGTTTTCGTTTAAGCGATGCGCCTTTTTGGATATTTTCTTTAGGAATGGGATCTCTTTTTTTATTTGGCTTATCATTTAAACAAATCAAAATGAATATTGGAGGTGGTCAATTATACAGGAAGGTTTTAATACTTGAAGGTCCAGTTAAAGGTCTAATAAATGTGGACAACAACTTTATGACAGACACCTTATATATTATTCACGAAAACGAAAAACAAATCTACTTTTATAATTATGGTAAGGTTTGCTGTATCAAAAAAGACAAGGTTGTTGGTGAAATAATTGTTAGTGAATAATAACCCAACCTATAACAGTACCTAAAACTTATGTGGGCGACATCAAAGCATTTGCAAATTCAAGGTCGCTCCGCGAAACCTATTTTCATTTTGCAAATGCCTAGCAACATAGTATCTTTATTTAAATGTTTCGGTTGACATGTGCTCTGAACCGCACAAGTTCTAGCTGCCAACCGTTATACGCAACCTCAGAAAAATGGGCGAACCAAAAAATCATCATTACGTAAGTCGATGTCATATAAAGAATTTCTTCAATAAGACTGAAAAGAAAATCTACTTATTTGACAAACTTAAAGACAACTTCTATTTTTCCGAATCATCCAAAAATATCTTTAGCGAAAATTATTTGAATTCTAGGCTTGACAACGGCATAATTGACAATACAACCCTCGAAAGAGAATTACAAGTTAAATTTGAAGACCATTTTAATCGTATCACTGAATTAATAGAAGATTTTGACACAAACATTCTTAAAAACAATGAGGAAACAATTAAAGCTCTATACAGACTTACACTGTATGGCTTAATTGGTGATCTAAGAAATCCTAATCACAAAAAAGAAAAAGATGACTTTTTAAAATCTGTATTAGACAAGCTAATCGAAATTTCAGCCAATGAATTATCTGCTCAAATACAGCAACAAAGAAACGAGTATGATAAAACGAAATACATAAATGGCTTGAACTACTTTGAAATTGCGACTATCCACTTAGAGAAAATGGGTGAACTAGATTTTACAATATATATTATTAATTCTGACGATATCTTTTTATTACCAGACACATCATCTATCTGTTACAAGGCAAAAATAAATGAGTATTTTAATCCAGATATATATGAAAAAGCCATGGTAGGCATACCATTAACAAGTAAAATATACATACACGCAGAATCAAAAAAACTTCCAAATACATCAAATAGAGTAATTAGAATTAACGGCAACGATAATAAAATTGTTGCTGCAATAAATAAAGACATCTACGAACAATCATTTAAAACAGTTGCTGCCTGTGATGAATCGAAACTAAGTGTTATAATAAATAAAATAAAAGGCAGCGTATAACACATGCTAAGGCAACAGTTTGGCAGATGCTTCGACTTCTCTCAGTACAGGCTTAAAGCCTTTGCAAAAGTCCATTAAATATTTATCTTTGTTAGTAGCGTTTCGGCAGGACACAGTTTCAAATCAAACCGTTGCTTAGCACGAAAACGTTAGCGGTAATGCTTGAAAAAACAAGACTATAATTAAATTGAAAATATTTTCTTCTATATTAAATTTATTCCGTCGACAAAAATACACCAACGTTGACTTCAAAAAAATCGAGGCTGAAAGTCTAGTTAATATTGAAAAATTATTTGAAGATTTTAATAATAGAACAATTCATAAAATTCTCACGGAAAAAATAATTAATGAAACTTCCGACACTGAATTGTTACAAGTTGTATTTGACAATTTAATGGAAAAAGTAAAGTTGACCTATGAAATAGAATATTCAACAGTTTTGACTTGGAATAAATCAAGACAAGCTATATACATGATTTGGTTGTTAGAATCAGAAGTAAATAATGGTGGCTTCAATCAATTTTATTATAACTCAACTGGACAATTCAGTAAACATATACCAGATGCTTTAAACTTAGTTGGTGCGAATAATTTTTCCAATTTAACTAGTAAAGCAAATGAAATTTATGAAAAAGAACATCAAACAATAACTAAAAACCTTGATGATACTTGGGACGGTTTTAGTAAATCATACAAGAATAACCCATTAAATAATCTTGATACTAAATTTTATGAACTTTACAAAACTGAAAATTTGCAACAGATTCAAATCGACTATATACGAAAGCATATAAAAGATTTTATAGACCAGTAATTTTTTAGAAAGCACAACCGCTAACACAACCTACCAGTAATGCGGGCAACATAAAAGCATTTGCAAATTCAAGGTCGCTCCGCGAAAGGCAATTATTTTCGCTTTGCAAAAGTCTATTAAACATTTATCTTTGTTAGTAGCATTTCGGCAAGACACAGTTTCAAATCAAACCGTTGCTTAGCGCGAAAACGTTATAGGTAAGCCACGAAATCCCAGAATGAAAGACAATATACCAACTATAATAAACGACAGAATCTTGCATTTTGAGCAAGAAGTGAAAAAGTATTTTACGTTTTTATCAGACTATGTCTACACTATTGACAAAATCGAAAAAGGAAGGTCAGTAAATTTTCTTGACTATTTTTGTAATCTAAAATTTAAGAGCGATGAGACAAGTATCAGTATTAATTTTAGTACAGATATAATTGAAGGTCATACAAGCGCTTTTCCTAAATCAGACCAAAGACCTGTAATTGACAGTATAGTTAGTTGCTCAATTTCTGACTTAAAAGCATTAATGATAGTATCCAGTTTCATAGAAACAAAACATCCTGAATTTAAACTTGAGGCATTGAACATAAGACTTGACCAAACTGATGTTAAATCTGAAGTGACAAAAGTTGTTTTTAATTACAGTGAAATTTTCAAAAATAATTTAGTGGAAGTTCTGAAAAAAGAAAAAATGTATAACTGTTATACAGACAGGTTTTATGATAAGTTTTTTGAAGAAATAAACTACATTCATAAATAACAACCGACACCGATAGAAAGGCGATGAATTGTGGCTAACCTATAATCGCACCTATAAAAAATGCGGGCATTCGGCTCTGGCATTTGCAAAAGCGGTAGACAATTAGTTAATTTTCATTTTGCAAATGCCTAGAAACATACTATCTTTATTTAAACGTTTCGGTAGACGAGTGTTCCAAAACCGCACTTCTGGTAGCTGCAAACCGTTAGTGATAAGTGTAAAAAGACATGGACAAAGATACAATCGACTATATTTTCAATTACTATCTTGGACTAATGACCGAAAAAGAGTCTATCGCTTATAGACATTTAATGTCGACAGAAAAGTTAATCGCGTATAATCACGACATAAATGATGACGATAACTCAAGAGTAAAAATCTACAAGGAAAAGAATTGGTTGACATCAGACAAAGAAGCACTTGAGTTGTTAAAGGAAGGTTCTACCTCGTTTAAAGAAAATGTTTCTAAAAGACTTTTTACTGAACATAGAAAAGACATATTCCTAAATTACTGCCCAGTATGTGGACAACTAGCAAGGACCCCAAAAGCAAAACAGTGCCGACAAGGGCATACATGGTGACGAAAACATCAGCCGCTAACAGCACCTAAAACTTATGCGGGCGACATCAAAGCATTTGCAAATTCAAGGTCGCTCCGCGAATTTATTTTCATTTTGCAAATGCCTAGAAACATACTATCTTTATTTAAACGTTTCGGTAGACAATGGTTCCAAAACGGCCGAAGTAAGCCGCGAAAACGTTAGTGGTAATTTTATGAAAGACTATACAACAGTATACACATATATACCTAATTCGACATTTCCATTTTGGGCTTTTGGACTAATATTCATAATACTAAGTTTAGTAATTGCAAGAGCATATTATAAAATTCGTGGGACAATTTTCAACATACAGACAATAGGTGCATTAATCATGTTCACATTTGCAATGTTATGGACTATAATAGTATTTATATCGGAAGACTATTCTAAGAGTTTCGTTAGGGATACTATAGCAACTAAAAAACTGAAAAATGTTGAAGGAATAGTAACGCAATTTGACCCTATGCCTTATGGTGGGCATAAAGTAGAAAGCTTCTCTGTGAACAATGTACACTTTGAATATTCAGACTTTATTGTCATTCAAGGATTTAATAATACCAAATCACACGGTGGACCAATAAATGGAGACGGTGACTCAGTAAGAATTAGTTATTATACAAAAGACAACGATAATTATATAGTAAAATTGGAAATAAAAAACTACCACTAACAGTAAGCAAGCCCAATTTGCACGGACGAGGTAATAGCTTTTGCAAAATTTTCGGTAGAGAATTTTTTTCGTTTTTACAAAAGCAAAAAACATTAGTATCTTTAAACAAACATCGGTAGACACTGTTTCAAACTGCAAACTGTGCCTGCTTGCAAACCCTTAGTAGTAAGTGCCAGAACAATTCAGTAAGACGAAAAACTCTTTCTCAGAAAAAAAACACTTAAGACCATTTTAATCAATGTCTTCCGATTGCTTGGCTCCTGAGGATTTAAATCTTATTTGACGGCTAACAGCAAGAACTATACTTCTGTTGTAAACTTGATGAGAAGTTTCCGGTAATTGTTTTCGAACAGGAAGAAGAGAGTGGATCAATCGCACTCCTACAAGCCATTTTTCATTACATACATAACCAGCACCTAGATTAAAAGTAAAGTCTTTATTACTAAAGGGATAAAGGTCCGTTTGGAAAGGAAACGCTCCTCTGTCCGTATATTCGCCGGTATTGATTAATGCTGCTAATGCCGGACCAAATTCAAAGTAGCCATTTTTCTTGTGATATTGAAAGAGGATTGGGACTTCAAAGTAAGATAGGCGTAATAAATAATCGCCATAACCTCGACGGCCTCCACCAGTTCCTTTGCCAATTTCATATAGTTCAGCCTGCATGGCCCAGCTTTTACTTATGTTTATCTGAACCCACATTCCACCCATCAAGGCAGGTTTTGGATGAGTTTTTAAGGAAAAGCCTGTAATAGTGTGCATTCCTAAACCTAATTTAAGTCCAAATTTACATTGAGGTTTTAATTTTCCTTGAGACCAAACATCAAGGCAAATAATTGACATGACAAAAAAAATGAAAAGCTTTTTCATTATCAATTAACGTAATTGTCATATAAAAATTGCATTAATATCAACGATTATATTTGCGAACATTTGTTATCAGGATGTAAATCCAAGGTCGCTCCCCTTCGACAAGCTAAGTGGCCACGCAAAACTTATGTTCATTTTGCAAATGAATAGAAACATTCTATCTTTATTTAAACGTTTCGGTATACAAGGTCTCAAACTCTAACTGGGAATTTTGCTTGTAATCGTTATGAAAACAGACAGACAATAAATAATATATGAAAAAAGTAATTGCAGCTTTCAATATGACACTTGACGGAGTTTGTGATCATACAACAGGTGTTGCCGACGAAGATCTTCACAAACATTACGCTGAATTGATAGATAATGGAGGTGTTATATTATATGGGCGGACAACCTACCAACTAATGCAATTTTGGCAAGAACTCTTGAAAAAACCTTCCGGTGAAAAATCCAGGGACGACTTTGCAAATTCAATAGACAACATTCAGAAACTTATTTTTTCAAACACATTAAAAGACACGGCTTGGGACACTGCAAAACTTGCAAAGAGATCTCTTGACGAAGAAATTTTAGAACTCAAACAACATGCAGAGAAGGACATTCTTGTTGGAAGTCGGAGTTTGATTATTCAACTTTTAAACAGGAATCTCATTGACGAATTACAAATTTGTATTCACCCTATCATCGAAGGGAAAGGGCTGTCACTATTTGATCAAATTGAGAATAAGATTATGTTGAAACTCATTAAGACAAAATTGCTAAGCTCAGGCGCTGCAGTATTTTATTATGAGCCGACGCGAGAATAAACAACGAGTCGCTAACATACCTAAATCCCATTTGGGTATTCGATTTTGTCTTTTGTAAACACGATAGAAATGTTTTAAATTTTATTCCTATCACAAATAATAAAACTAAAAGCAATAAAAATGTTGCTGAACACACAAGCTACAAGCCAGTATATTTTCTAAATAATTTAATGGCCAGGGCTAATAAAATAATACCAAATACCTTTTTTAAAATAGCAATACCACCGGCACCCAAAAATTTCTCAACCCTGTCTAAATTTCGTAAAACGATATACACAATAATAACGTTTAAAAAGATAGCTGTAATAATAGATACGATATTATACTCTGCTCTGATGGATAATAATGTGGTTAATGTACCTGTACCTGCAATTAACGGAAAAGCCAAAGGTATAACCGAAGCCGTGGCAGGCATGGTATCTTTGGATATCTGAACACCCAATATCATTTCAAAGGCTACAATAAAAATTAAAATGGAACCGGCAATGGCAAAATCGCCAATGGATATACCAATAATATCTAATATGGTTTGGCCTAAAAACAAAAACATAATCATAATACCCAACGATACAAAAGATGCTTTAGAGGCATTAATGCCTCCTGTTTTTTGTTTTAAACTGATAATAATAGGAATGGAACCAATGACATCTATTACCGCAAAAAGTACCATCGTTACTTTTAAAATTTCAATAATATCAAATTGTAAATTCATCTTGGTTTATTTTAAGTGCAAAGGTATAGTATTATATGCAAATTATTAAACATAAGCCTCACAAAAAAAGCCGTAAATTTATATTATGATAAAACAGACTTTATATATTTTGGCAGCCTGTTGTTTGGCAGCTTGTACCCAAGTAAATAGCAATGGATCAAAAACCATTACCCAAGGCGAGGATACTATTTCGGAGGTAGATATTTCGGTTTCTAAAATAGATGCCTTAAATACTTTGGCAGAGATGGATGAAGAGGAGTCTGTGCAATTAATGTTTAAAGCCACAGGTATTGAGCCGGGATGGTTTGCCGAATTTTATAACCAAAAACTACGAGTGCTTTTAGATTATGGTAAGGATAGCGTGGTACTGGATAAACAACATTTTGATGTGGCCGAATTAAAAAAAGATTATGTGTTTAATGTAAGCGACGGTAAAAGTCCGGCAAACAATATCCTGATTAAACTGGAAAATAAAAGCTGTGTGGATGCAGGTAGCGGCGATACTAAAGACCGACAGGTAACACTGAGTTACAAAGGTAAAACTTATAAGGGTTGCGGTAGTTTTGTAAAATAATTGGATTCAGGATTAAACCTTTTAAGTTTTATAAGGTCTTAGATACAGAAACTTAAAAACAAGATATTATGAAACTTAAATCATTCACCTTTGGAATTGCGATTGTTGCCATTATAGGTTCAGGCATTTTTTCGTCATGTAAGAAAAAAGAAGTTGAGGAAAAAGATACAGATACTTCTGAAGCGGTAGATCAATCATTAGCTGCCGGCATTGTAAATGATATGACCAGCATATCAGATGAAGCGGCAAAAGGAAATGTATCGAGCTTTAAAGCGGTCGAATCAAATGCCATTTTAAGTACCTGTGCAGCTTTAACCTTTGATACTTTACTGGCTGCAAAAACCATTACGGTTAATTTTGGTGCTACTAATTGTTTATGTAATGACGGCAGAAACCGAAGAGGTGCTTTGGTATTGAATTTTACGGGTAAGTACAAAGATTCGTTAACCGTTATTACCATTACACCGCAAAATTATTTTGTAAACGATAATCAGGTGTTGGGCTCAAAAACCATTACTAACAAAGGGCATAATGCGGCGCACCATTTGGTGTATGAAATCAATGCGAATATACAAATTGTAAAAGCCGACGGATCAGGCACCATCACATGGCAAAGCAATCGCCAACGCGAATGGTTAACCGGCGAAAACACTGCTACCTGGATAGATGACACCTATGCAATTACAGGTAATGCCAATGGCACAAAAGTAAATGGCAATACCTATTCGGTAAACATTACATCGCCTTTAATCAGAAACATGGCGGTTTCCTGCCGTCGTTATTTTACGCAAGGTACGGTAGAATTAAAACCAAGTGGAAAAGCTACCCGTTATATTGATTATGGTAATGGTGCTTGCGATAATGAGGCAGCGGTAACCATTAACGGTAATACTTACATAATCACATTACCTTAACAAAGGTTAATTTATCATTGTTTAAATGGAACGCAGATGATACAGTGTCGATAGCCATCGAGATGATTACCACAGATAAATCATGTTAATCATAAGAATCTGTGTTATCTGCGTGCTATGATTAATTCTTTTTTTGAATTACGAAGGAAGTTAATAGCGATGAGATTTTGAAACAAGTTCAGAATGACGGTAAAATTGATTTATATATTGTAATTACGCTCACCAAAAATACTGCTGCCAACTCTTATCATGGTGGAGCCTTCTTGTATGGCTAATTTATAATCGCCACTCATACCAAAACTTAAAATGTTTAAATCGGGAAATTGCAAGCTAAAGGTTTTTAACGAAGCAAATTCTTTTTTTATTTGCTCAACATTATCCGTATGAGATGCCATGGCCATAAAGCCTTTTACCGAAATGTATTTGAGTTCTTTAAATTCATCTGACAGTAATAACTGAGAGGCTTCTTTAAAATCCAATCCAAATTTTGTTTCTTCCTGTGCAATATATAATTGCAATAAACAATCAATAACTCTATTATTTTTTTGCGCCTGTTTATTAATCTCTTTCAATAAACTCAAACTATCTACACCGTGTATCAAATACACAAAAGGAGCAATATATTTTACCTTATTGCTTTGCAAATGCCCTATAAAATGCCAGCGGATATCTTTTGGTAATTGTTCTTGTTTATCTACTAATTCCTGAACGTAATTTTCGCCAAAATCCCGCTGTCCGGCATCGTATGCCTCTAACAGTAATGCATTTGGTTTTGTTTTAGAAACTGCAACCAAAGTTACCTGTTCAGGAATTTGTGCTGTAATGTGTTTTATGTTTTCTGAAATTGACATGTGTCTATTTTAATTCAAGTTTCATCATAATATCTAATTGCGCGTCATCTCCCAGCTGAAAGATATGTTTGTCAAATGCCATAAATCCATGTTTGGTATAAAAGGAAATGGCTTTCAAGTTTTTCTCCCAAACGGCTAACCAAATATAATGGCAACCTTTCTTTTTTGCAATATCAATTGCTTTTTGGAGTAAGCGTTGTCCGAAATTTTTTCCGTGAAATGCCTGTTTTACATAAATACGTTCAATTTCTAAAGAAGTATTGTTTTGTATTTCTGTTTGAGACATTCCGGTATTTACTTTTAAATAGCCTATGATTTCAGTGTTTAAATTCAAAACATAAAATGCAGATTCGTTTGAATTCAATTCTTTGAGCAGTTTTTCAGAACTTAAATTGGTTGAAATGTATTTCTGCATATCATTTTTAGTATTGTATTCAGAAAATGTTTCGGTAAAAGTTTGAATGCTAATTGTTTTGAGAGATTCAACCTCTGCTATACTTATTTTAGATATTTCAATTGAATCCACAGGTTTTATTCTTCCAAACTATAAATTACTAATCCGCTTCTCATCTTAGGTTCAACCCAGGTTGATTTTGGAGGCATAATATTATTGGTGTCCGCAATCCATTTTAAATGTTCCATGGTTACAGGATATAAACCAAATGCAATAGCTGCTTTACCTTCATCCACTTGTTTTTTTAATTCTTTACTTCCCCTCACACCGGGTATAAAGCCAATGCGTTTATCTGTTTTTAAATCATGAATGTCTAAAATTGGCGATAGGATATATTTTGTTAAGATGGCTGCATCCAAACTATCAATAGGATCTTTGGCATTGTAAATCGTATCTTTTGCTTTTAACGAATACCATTTATTATCCACATACATAGATATTTCGTGCTTTTGGGCGGGTTTATAATCATTGCTTTTTACTTCAGTGATTGTAAAGTTGTTTTTTAAATTATAAATCAATTCATTAACTGATAAATTATTTAAATCTTTTACAACACGGTTATAATCGTATATTTTTAAATGTGTTTCAGGAAAAAAAACGCCCAGATAATAATTAAAGGCTTCTTCGCCTGTGTATGATTTACGGGTAGTACGTCTTAGTTTTCCTAAAAGAGTGGCAGATGCTGAACGGTGATGGCCATCGGCAATATAAATATTTGGTATGGATGCAAAGCGTTCGGCAATTTGCTTTACTGTTTTTTTAGAATCAATTACCCAAACGGTATGTCGTACTTTATCGGTAGTAGTAAAGTCATAGTCGGGTCTGGTTTTGGTAATGTCCAAAGAAATGGAATCAATGATTTCATCGTTAGGGTAACAAAACAATACGGGTTCGGCATTAAACTCACATACTTCCAGATAATCTTTTAATTTTTCTTCGCGGGTGGTAATGGTTTGTTCATGTATTTTTATCACACCATTAATGTAATCATCAATACTGGTGCAGGCAATAATGCCTACAAATTCATTTCCTTCTTTTATTTGGCGGTATAGATAATAGCAGGGATTTTCATCACGTAAAAATATTTTTTCGCGAACAAATTTTTTGAAATGATTTTTTACTTTAGTCAATCGTTCTTTTGAACCCGGTTTGGTTTTGATACCGTCTTCAAAATCGGGATTAATTACATGAAGAAAAGAGTAGGGGTTACCGGTTAGTTTTTCTCTTAATTCTGCAGAATTATATCCATCAACTGAACGAGATGCCACTAAATGAACTTTATCGCCTTCTGGACGAATTGCCTTAAACGGAATAACTTTAGCCATAATAATCGAGTCCTTATTGTCTCTAAATATAGCTGATTTTGAAGTTAAAATGTAATTTTTTGCATATAAAAAAAGCTCAATCATCTGATTGAGCTTTTAATTATGTAATTTAAAATTAGTTTTTAAACATTTGTAATAAGGCGCCTAATCTGGCTTTTAATTCGGTTCTAGGAACAATCTTATCAAGGAAACCGTGTTCCAAAACAAATTCAGCTGTTTGAAAACCTTTCGGTAAATCTTTACCAATGGTTTCTTTAACAACACGAGGACCTGCAAAACCAATTAATGCTCCCGGTTCAGAGATATTTAAATCGCCTAACATGGCATAACTTGCCGTTACACCACCTGTAGTTGGGTCAGTACATAAAGAGATATATGGAATACCTGCTTTATCCATTAACGATAACTTTGCGGATGTTTTAGCCATTTGCATTAACGAGAATGCCGCTTCCATCATACGTGCACCACCTGATTTGGAAATGATTAATAAGGGAGTTTTTGTTTTTAAGCAAAAATCAATAGAACGTGAAATTTTTTCGCCAACAACACTTCCCATCGAACCACCAATAAATCCAAAGTCCATACAGCAAACTACCAAATCGTTTCCGTTTACTTTTCCGTAACCACTCCTTAAAGCATCTTTTAATCCTGATTTTTTAATGGTATCGGTTAAACGGTCGGTATATTTTTTAGTATCTGAAAAGTTTAACGGATCTCCGCTTACTAAATTTTCATGAAGTTCGGTAAACTGGTTATCATCAAAAATAATTTCAAAATACTCTTCACTACCAATTCTTTCGTGGTATCCGCACTCCGAACATACATGTTGATGAGATTTATGTTCTTGTGCTGTATGTATTTTTTTACAAGACGGGCATTTGTACCACAATCCTTCGGGAGTTTCTCTCTTCTCGGTAGTAGTAGTGGTAATACCTTCTTTTAATCTTTTAAACCAACCCATATTTTTTTAATTAGAGAGTTATAGAGTTGAAGAGATAGTGAGTTTGATTAAGATGAATTCTTTAACTCTTCAATTCATTAATTGTATTTAAGCTACTGTAATTGTTTTGTCTAAGTAAACGTCCTGAATTGTGTTTAATAATTCAACACCTTCTTTCATTGGTTTTTGAAATGCTTTACGACCTGATATTAAACCTTGTCCACCACCACGTTTGTTGATCACCGCAGTAGTAACTGCTTCTGCTAAATCAGATGCACCTTTACTTTCGCCACCGCTATTAATTAAACCTACTTTGCCCATATAACAGTTTGCTACTTGGTAACGGCATAAATCAATCGGATGATCAGTTGTTAATTCTGAATATACTTTAGCGTGTGTTTTGCCATAGTTTAAAGCTGTGTACCCACCATTTTTATCAGACATTTTTTGTTTGATAATATCTGCCTGAATAGTTACTCCTAAATGGTTAGCTTGAGAAGATAAATCTGCTGCCGTATGATAATCAACACCATCTTTTTTAAAGGCATTGTTACGTGTGTAGCACCATAAAATAGTAGCCATACCTAATTGATGAGCGCGTTCAAATGCTTGCGCTACCTCTACAATTTGACGTCCGGATTCAGGAGAACCAAAATAAATAGTTGCTCCAACTGCTACAGCACCCATGTTATAAGCATCTTCAACAGTGCCAAACATTATCTGGTCAAATTTATTTGGGTAAGAAATAAATTCGTTGTGATTAATTTTTACAATAAACGGAATTTTATGAGCGTATTTTCTTGCAACTGAACCAAGAACACCATAAGTAGATGCTACTGCATTGCAACCGCCTTCAATAGCTAATTTTACAATGTTTTCGCTGTCAAAATAAATAGGATTTGGAGCAAACGATGCGCCTGCACTATGTTCAATACCTTGATCTACAGGTAATATACTCATGTAGCCTGTGTTTGCTAATCGGCCATTGCCATATAACTGAGCAAGACTTCTTAATACTTGAGGATTTCTATTACTATACACAAACGTTTGATCAATAAAATTTTCGTTTGGTAATACAATGTGGTCTTTAGAGATGGTTTTACAAGTGTGGTTTAATAAACTATCAGCTTGTGCTCCTAATAAATCTGTTATTTTAGACATAAATAATTTCTTTTTTTGAGGTAACAAATTTAATGAAATATTGCTTAAAATCCATAAAAAAACCCCGAAATTTCGGGGTTTTATAAACATATATCCAGTTAAAATTATTCTGCTACCTGAACCATTTTGAAAGGAACATTGATAATTGCTTGGTAATCTTCACCTGCTTCTAACATATCCTCATCATCTTCTTCGTAATGCCAGTTAATGGTAACTGCACTTCCTCCTTTGTGAATAGCTTCTAATTTTTTAAATACATCTAAAATACATTTAGAAGAACTGGTATTAAAGTACTCTAGTTGAATATTTACTGTAGTAGCCGGTTTTGAAGCGGTAGAATATTTGTCTAATGCATCCACTAAAGGTTTGTAAAACTCAATTGAATTTTCTGGGATTGAACGTCCTTTAATCTCTAATACACCAGCTTGAATATCAAAAGATATTGTTGGTGTTTTTGGTGTGCCTTCGATAGCGTATTTTTCCATAGTTACTTATTTTATATTAATTGTGGTTGTGTTACTTTTATTATTAGTGTAAAGAAAGAAACTTTATTATCAATTTCCAAAAAATTATAATCTAATTTTTCACCTGTCTTTCTTGCAATATCAATCATCCCTAATCCTCCGCCACCTTTAAGCGACATCTCTCCATTATTTAAAACAGATTTGTAATAGTCTTTTAACTGATCTTTGCTTAATGCATTTACTTCATCTAAACGAGATCTTAGACCATGAATATTTTCATTTAAGATGTAGTTACCTGTAATGATATTATAAGATCCTTCGTTTTTTGCAATCATAAAAATAGCGCTTCGATTTTTATCGCCATTTCCATCAGTAGCATCATCCATATGGTGATACAAATTTTGTAGGCATTCAACCAAAACATTATATACCTTTTTTTTGGTTTTAGGCTCCTCCTGCATATTATCCATCTTGTTCTCCATAATTTGAAGAATAGAAGTTAATAACTCCGAAGTTATGTCACCTTTAAAGGACAGAAGGATATTATTCCTG
>JAEUTR010000602.1 GCA_016787365.1 Bacteroidia bacterium | reverse complement strand
TGAAACTTTTTTTGCAGAGGCACCACAAATGAATCCAAATGTTTCAAAAATTACGGGAGTAATTTGCGGGTATCGTGTAGAAGAAATTGAAGACAAGCTCATGCAAAAGATTCGTTATTTAGATAAACTGATAGACGAATTAGCTAAGGGAAAATCAATGGAGAAGATTTTAAGAAAGTAAAACCCCGACAGAATTCATATATGGTTTATAATCATCCTGTCAGGGCAATATTATTCATTAATCATATAAATTAATGATCAGTAAATTTCTCTACTGTATTTTTAATTGGTTTTACTGAACGCAGATACGCATACAACGCTTTTAAATCTTCCACATTCATTTTACCATACATCGTCCATGGCATGATAGAATTAAAATTCCCTTTGCTAATTGTAGGAGCCACATAACCGCTATCGGCATACGATTTAAAACGGCTAACAAATGCTTCTTCCGACCAATTACCAATTCCGGTTTCTTTATCAGGTGTTATATTTGATGATCTTACAACGCCTCCTGAAGGTAATGGAAATTCAAAACCTCCTGCTAATGTCATACCCTCAACCGGTTTCCCTTTATCTTGTTTTGTATGACATTCGCCACAAGCTGCGGCATTAAAGATATAAGCGCCATAAGCTAATACATCACTTTTAGCGGGTTTTTTAGTAAACGCTGCTTTTTTTGGAATTGTATTAATGATAAAATTCATCGGAAAATCAGGTTTAGCTTCGGGAATAATATTTTCAATCGGTTTTAATGTTTTGATGTAAGCGATGATAGAATAAACATCTTCCTTGTCCATTTTACCATAGTTGGGATGTGGCATGACAGGAAATAAGGCTTTTCCGTTTTTATTAACGCCACTGGTAATAGCTCTTAAAATTTCACCATCTGTCCAGTTACCAATACCAAAAGGAGTAATATTTTTGGCATAAAAGCTTCCCGGAAATCCAAATTTTTGATCAAACGTTTCGCCACCTTTTCCTAAAGTACCTTCTACTAAAGGTCCCGAAAATTTTGTCCAGTCTCTCGTCGAATGACAATCCACACATACACAAACACTATTAGCCAAATATTCACCTCTGGCAATTCGTTCGGGAGTAGATTCAATGGTAACAGATTCAGGTTCTCCAACATTTGGTAAAGCAAATTTTACAAATAACAACAAAAATGTAATACCGGTTACTAATACGATTAATGTGATTTTCAGGATTTTCTTCATAAAGTAAAAATAATGGGTGGTTTAAATTAAATAGTTTAAAAATTTAAAAATACAATTTTTTATAAATAAAAAAAGTTCCTCTGGAAAGCCAGAGGAACTCTTAATGATAAATTATAAGGTTAAAATACTTAGTTTATTTAATAGTAAAAAACTAGTAGTTACCTTTTAACTGAACACCTTGTTCAATTTTTTGTAAAGCTGTAATATAAGCCGCAATACGCATTGATGTTTTAAATGTAGCAGCGTTATCCCAAACGTGAGCAAATGCAATTTCCATTTTCTCGTCATGTTTAGTATTCACTTCATTTTCACTCCAGTAATAACCGGCTTTGTTTTGTACCCATTCAAAATAAGATACGGTAACACCGCCACTGTTAGCTAAAATATCCGGAACAACAATAATTTTTTTATCGTTTAATACAGCATCCGCTTCTGGCATCGTTGGTCCGTTTGCACCTTCAACAATTAATTTAGCTTGAATGTTGTGAGCAATTTCTTCAGAAATTACATTTTGTAAAGCTGCAGGTACTAATACATCACATTTACAAGTTAAAATATCATTAGCAGCAATTTCAGTTCCACCTGTAAATCCTTTTAATACTCTGTTATTTTTAGCAGCATAAGCTAATGCACCTTGAATATCAATTCCTTTTTCGTTATAAAAAGTAGCAGTATGATCACCAATAGCTACAATTTTAATACCTTGTTCAGATAATAAACGAGCAGCATGAGAACCTACATTACCAAATCCTTGAACCGCAGCAGAAACTTCTTTTGGATTTAAACCCATTTTCTTTAAAGCAGCTAAGGTATTAACCATCACACCACGTCCTGTTGCAGCATCACGGCCCAAAGAACCACCAATAACAATTGGTTTACCTGTAATTACACCCGGGCTATCTTCTCCTGTTACTTTATTAAACTCATCTAATATCCAAGCCATTTCTCTTCCGCTTGTGCCCATATCCGGAGCAGGAATATCTTTATTTACACCAAACACATCTTTCATCGACGAAGCATAAGCACGTGTTAAACGCTCTAATTCACCAACACTCATGGTACGAGGATCGCATTTAATACCGCCTTTAGCGCCACCGTAAGGTAAATTTGCTACAGCACATTTAAAACTCATCCAGGCAGCTAATGCCATTACTTCGTCCTGATTAACATCCATTGCGTAACGGATACCACCTTTTGACGGACCTAGTACTGTTGAATGAACGATACGGTAACCTTCAAATACTTGAATTTTTCCATTATCCATCATTACCGGTAAACTTACTTTAACTTGTTTGATAGGACTACGTAATATAGTGGCAACGTCTTCAGACATGTTCATCAATTTTGCAGCTACGTCTAAGCGAGCTAATACGGCTTCGAACATAGATTCGTGAGCTGTTGCATTTGCAGTTTGTGTCGACATAATAGTTTTAGTTTTTAAAATTTAAAAGTTTTAGTTAGGGCTACAAATTTAGTAAAATTTATAATGTATTTAATGGATTTAGTTTAAATATAGGCATAGTTTTGAACCTAATTAAGTTGAGAAACTTAGTAAAATTAGCGTATTAAAGTTAAGTAAGCATATATAAAAGGTGCAACAAATAAAAGACTATCAAAACGGTCTAAAATTCCACCATGTCCTGGCATAATTTTACCCGAATCTTTTACTCCGGCTTGACGTTTTAACATGGACTCTACTAAGTCTCCAATTGTTCCAAATACACAAACAATTACAGATATAGATACCCAGTGCTTTAAAGGCAATTCGGGATAAAAATGAGCAATTACAAAAGAACAACCAATAGTTAATATTGCCGAACCAATAGAGCCTTCCCAGGTTTTACCGGGAGAAATGCGTTCGTATAATTTATGTTTACCAATAAAACTACCAACAAGGTATGCAAATACATCACTCGACCAAATTAAAATAATAATACCTAGCACATAATGAAAATTATATGGCGCTAAATCTTCAAGAGCATTTCCTGTAGCATGATTAAATGTATAGGATTTATCTGTGCAGGAGATATTTACCAATATCATAAATGGTAAAACAGCATATATCAAACCTGCAAGAGTATGTGCTATATTTAAAACGGTGTTTTTATGATCGTCGAATAACGCAATTATAAATACAAAAAAGATTAAGACTAAAATATAAGCCAGAATATTTTCGGTAGGGAAAAACAGCGATAAGTTAGAATTAATTACCACACTGTAACCAAACATACATATACCTGCCAGGTACCCAATTGGTTTATAGGGTTTGGCCCCTAATTTTTCTGATAATTGGTAAAATTCATACAAACCCCAAACAGACACTATGAAAAACAGTGCGGTAAAAGATAAATAGTTGTAGCAAATACAGGTTAATAATACGGTTACAAAAACGATAGCCGTAATTGTTCTGGTGGTAAATGTTTTGAGGTTTAATGCCATAAAAAAATCCCTCTCGTTTAGTGAGAGGGATAGGTTTAATAAGTTATACTATTCGGTTACTTTTAATGCTTCGTAACATCTTACATCGCCGGCAGTACCTAAATACTCAGCATCAATGGTTACCAAACCAATTTTTTTAATTTGCTCTTTGCTTAAAGGTTTTGCAGGAGTCCATGTATCATCCACTAATTTTAAATCAACATCTTTATTTAATAAAACCTGATTTAATTGTTTTTGGGTTAAAAACACACATCCATTATCTTCTTCCTCTTCAGCAGCAATTAATATTGTACCAATCACCTTTAATTTTGGAACATCAGGCTTGTAAGTGAATTCTAAACCATCCTGAGTATTTTGTTCTATAAATTTTATTCCTAATAAATGAATATCTGCCATAATTTTTGGTTGTTAAATAAGGATACAATTTTAACTATAAAATCCCTCTAATCAAATAAATTAGCGGGATTTATTTCAACGTTTTTACTTAATAATGTTAATAAAAATAAATATCCGAATGCTGTGATGCTTTGTTTAAGCAATGATACCACTTAAAAAAGCAATAACCATAGATTTAAGTCCATGGTTATTGCTTTAAGTTTAACAAAAAATTATTTGCTCACCGTTACTTTTTTAATAGCACTTACTTCGGAATTATAAACTTTTACAACATAAATTCCACCTGCCAAATCAGATAAATTTACTGTATTTTGAAAATCCAAATGAGGTATAACTTTTACCAATTGTCCGTTTGAATTGTAGATTTCACATTTTAAATCAGAAGGAGTTAATTGGGTGATATTGATATGCAATATATCTGCTACAGGATTTGGATATACAAATAGGTAATTATTAAAATTACTGTATAAATCTTTTATACCAACTGTGCTACAACCGGCAGTAGAAGTTTTAATACTCATACGAGCTGGGTCGGTATTAAAAAAAGAATACATACGTGCTTTTTGTCCTTTAGTAAACATACTCATACAAGCATCAGCCGAATAGTCCATGTAATTTTCAACCATATCCGGTGGATCAATAGTTCCCCAATAAGTAGCTTCAGCAGAACAGGAGTTAATGGCTAAATTACAATCCGACTCGGATTTAGCTCCCTGATTTGGGGTATCATCCACAAAATCGGTTGAATCGCACTGACCAGTTGCCTGGCTATCATCATCTGCCCAAATATGACGCATGCCCAGATAATGCCCAACTTCATGAATGGTTGTACGTCCTAAATTATTTGGCGCAGCAGCAGTTCCATATCCAAAATATTCGCTTTGAATTACAACTCCGTCCAATGCCGGACTTTCGCCGGGAAAAGTAGCATAACCTAAAACAAATGTAAATCCAAAAACACTCATATCGCAAACCCAAATGTTTAAATATTTGTCATTTGGCCATGGGTCATCTCCATCAGTTGTTGCACTTTTCACATTATCAAATCCCGTAAGCGGGTCAAATGCTGCAGATGAAGGAGCAGATTTTCTAATAATTCCGGTTGTAGCGTTACCCTGTGGATCTGTTGCTGCCAAACAAAATTGTAACTCTACGTCTGCACCAATACTGTCAAAAATAGGACGGGTAGAAGAAAAATTTGGATTTTG